>JANOYH010000160.1:0-6697 GCA_031428775.1 Bacteroidota bacterium | reverse complement strand
GTATGCAGGTCTAAGTTCCGGAAAGAGCTAGTCGATTCCATCCCAAATCTAAAATGAAACTGTTGCCCTTGTGATCCTTCTACTTCAAATAGAATCACATTACTAATTAGCTCATACAAGCGTCGTTTCATTTGTTGATGGAAGAAATTGTCTGCTAATTTGCTAAAATGTGTTTCAACTTTTCGTTGCGTATTAAATGCTTCTTTCAATTGAAATCCAGCAAACCCATCCAATTCAAGATAGGTTTGTTTCACCATTTCATTGTCGTATTGAAAGATCTCCCAAAGAATATTCTCCGTGATATAGGGTTTGGTATATCTATACAACTCAAACCAAATATGTTTACTATTGATTTCGTTAATATGAATAGGAATGGCTGGAACAAAGTAACCCATAATACCTTCCACTGCATGCATAGGGATACTCCAGATGCGGAAAAATCCAAGAATATGGTCAATCCTAAATGCGTCAAAATAATAACGCATTTGTTCAAACCTTTGTTTCCACCATGCAAATCCATCCTCCTTCATTTTTTGCCAGTTATAGGTTGGGAATCCCCAATTCTGACCCTTTACCGCAAAACCATCTGGAGGTGCACCCGCTTGCATATTCATATGAAACAATTCTGGATGTTGCCAAGCATCTGCGCCATATCGATAAATCCCTATTGGAATATCTCCTTTTACAATAATGCCGTTTTGATGGGCATACTCAGTGGCAGATTCTAATTGCAAATGAAGTTGGTACTGAATAAAAAAATGCAAGGCAATACCTTGATATGCTGCTGACCCAGTATCCGTTAAATTTGAAATTTCGTCCGATTTATATTGTTGATATGCTGGCCACTGATTAAAATCTGCCGTGCCATACAAATCTCTTAAGTAACAAAACACCGCATAGGGTTCTAACCAGTGCTTATTTTGTTGGAAATATTTTTTAAAATCATCCTTAGCAAAAAGTTTATCTTTTTGAAATTCAAAAGCATGACGAATAAACGCCATTTTAACCTCATTGACTTTTTCGTAGTCAACTTCGTCTAAATTGTTCAGCTCTACGTTGTCGGCTTTGAGTTGTTGCAAAGCCGTTTTTGTATGTGCATCTTCTAATAAATCTACATGCAAAAACATAGGATGCAATGCAAATGCAGAGATGGCAGCATAGGGATAAGAGTCAGTCCAGGTATGCGTAGCTGTGGTATCATTTACAGGAAGAATTTGTATCATTTTCAGTCCCACTTTCTTTGCCCAATCTACCAACAATTTTAAATCAGTGAACTCTCCTACGCCTAAACTATGTTCGCTTCTTAAACTAAATACGGGTATAGCAACACCAGCACCCTTCCAGTTTAAATTTGGCAACACCAAAAATCCATCGTGCAAAATGGTTTGCTGTTCTGGTAAATTCAATTCGTATAAAACGCGATTATTCCCTTGTTCAAATTGCAGAAAGGATTTAGTGTTCAAATCATACACCCCATACTTATACGCCATAGGAAATAATTCCTTAGAAAGGTCTAGAGCAACCCTAAAATAATTATCGCCTTTTTTACACTCCATTAAGATAGGATTATCCGTATCCCATTTGTGTAAACCCTTACTGCTTCCCAATAAACAAAGGGTTTGACCGTTTGGAAGCAAGGGTGTTTTCACTTTAAACTGATGCGTACGCTTATTTGGAACAGGAATTTTAACTGCAGTATGTTGGGTATTTAATAAAACTTGTGCAAATGCTTTTGTATAGAATGCATTTTCAAAATAGCCCCCAAAATTCCAAGTATCTATCGTAATAATTTCAGCACAATCCATTGCACTAGGATCTATGATTTTATCATTGCCTGCATCAAAACTTGTGTTTCCATCTGCATTTCGTAGCATGTATTGATAACACAATGGCTTTGTTAAAGCATGCATTGAAAATTCAATTTCAACCGTCCAAAGGTCGTCGTTATGGTATTGCAATTGTACCGCCTTCATAGGATCTCCGTCACCCAATTGGGGATGATTTCCCGAAACAAGAATATCTTGTCCGTATTCAGTATGATAGCGTAGTTGAAACTTGATTTTATGTATGCTGTTGACTATTTTCTTTTTTAGAGACTTAGCGGTAGTCATGCTGTTTTTTTCGGCCGACTTTTTTACAGCAGATTTCACCACTTTACGTGATGCTCCTTTTTTTTCAGTATCCAAGGTCCTCGTTTTTGTCCTGTAAAACTAATTAAAACAATGTGTATTTCAAACACAATAAGGAATCATTTTATGGATTTAGTATTAAATCTGCCCCTTTTTCACCAATCATGATTGCAGCAGCATTGGTATTGCCAGAAATGATGGTAGGCATAATGCTGGCATCCATCACACGCAAATGTCTTATTCCGTGTACTTTTAGCTTATTATCCACAACAGCCATTCCATCTGTTCCCATTTTACAGGTGCCTACAGGATGATAAAGGGTTTCCAGACTTTTTAAAATATGATCCATCAATTCCAAATCTGTTGCTGGCAATTTGGGAAATAGCACTCCTTCCGCAGAAAAGGCTTTAAATGCTTCGCTATTGCCAATTTCAATGGACTTTTTTAATGCCTCCAAAATGATTTTCTTATCGTGTTCGGTTGACAATACATTGGGCTGAATAATGGGTGCTTCTTTTGGATTAGCGCTATTTAAAGAAATAAAGCCCCTGCTTGTTGGTCGAATCAAAATGGCCAAAATACCATACCCATCCTGTTGTGCAAAAGTTTCTAATTTATAAATGTCTGTGGTATAGTCGTCTCTAATTCCAATTGGTGCAAAATGCAGCTGCATATCAGGTCTTTCCAATTTTTCATCCGATTTAAAAAAAGCATTTGCTTCTAAGGGACTATTTCCTAATGGGCCACTTTTAAACAAACTGTGTTGAATAAAGGCCTTGAACATATTCCATGGCTTGATTAAACTATTGCCAGTGGGTATATTAGACAATCCGCTCACGCCACTCCAGACATGGTCTTGCAGATTTTTTCCTACCCCAGGTAAGTGCTTGAGTACATCTAACCCGTGCATGCGCAATTCTGCCTGATCGCCAATACCAGACAACATGAGCAATTGAGGTGATTGTATAGCCCCTGCTGCAAGAATGACTTCTTTATTACAATTAATGCGTTCAGAATTGGAACTTTGTGTAAGTACTTCCACACCTACTGCTGCACCATCTTCTATGATGACTCTTTTAACCAATACATTTGTTCTAACGGTCAAATTTGCACGTTTCATCACTGGTTTTAAAAATGCTTTTGCCGTACTTTGCCGCTGATTTTTTTTGATGTTGAATTGCAACATACTTGCCCCAATTTGTTCTTCCCCATTATAATCTGGATTAGATGGAATACCCACTTCATTACAGGCGCTTATAAATATTTCGCCTAAGGCAGATGGTTGCTTTGAGAAAGTAACATTTAAGGGCCCACCTACACCATGAAATGGTTCTCCAAATTGCTCATTGTTTTCCGACTTTTTAAAATAAGGCAATACAGATGCATAATCCCATCCATTATTACCCAAAGCCGCCCACTCATCGTAATCAGCTTTATTCCCTCGCACATATGCCATGGCATTGGTAGAACTGCTCCCACCAAGGGTTTTACCCCTAGGAATAAATAATTTCCTATTATTGACATGAGCTTGATGGTCTGTCCAAAACGCCCAATCAACTTCTGTTCTATTCAATTTTGTATAGCCACCAGGGATATGAATTTCTGCTTTTTTGTCTGCTCCTCCTGCTTCAATCAATAACACTTTGTGTTGTTTATTTTCAGACAAACGGTTGGCCAAAACACAGCCCGCAGAACCCGCGCCCACTATAATATAATCGTACGACATGCGATAAATATAGCTCAAAAATATTATCCTAATAACATCTCTTAATTTCCTTGGCAATAAAACCTTGGTTGCGGTTTTCTGACCTTATATTTGCTCACTAACAAATGTTCGCATATGGATGTCGCTTTTAATAGTAATGAGGACTGGATGAAGTTGTTACTCAGTAAAACGAAACAACACTTACAACAGATTTACCAAGGCGGTGGTATTAAGTCGGCCGCAAAACAAAAAGAAAGAAATAAGCTTACTGCCAGAGAAAGAATTCAATATCTCTGTGACCAAAATCGTCCTTTTCATGAATTAGGTGCTTTTGCTGGTTTTGAAATGTATGCACTAGAGGGCGGTTGCCCCGCTGGAGGCACTGTTGCTGGAATAGGGTATATCAGTGGAAAACAAGCGGTAATAGTTGCCAATGACCAAACGGTAAAAGCTGGTGCCTGGTTTCCTATTACTGGTAAAAAGAATCTTCGCATGCAAGAGATTGCCATGGAGAATCATTTACCCATTATTTATTTAGTAGATAGTGCGGGCGTTTTTCTTCCTATGCAAGACGAGATTTTTCCAGATAAAGAACATTTCGGTCGTATTTTCCGCAACAACGCAAGGATGAGCGCCATGGGTATTACACAAATTGCCGCAGTAATGGGTGCTTGTGTTGCTGGCGGTGCTTATCTGCCCATTATGAGTGATGAAACATTAATGGTAGAGAACAATGGAAGCATTTTTTTAGCAGGCTCCTATTTGGTTAAAGCGGCTATTGGGGAATCGATCGACAATGAAACGCTCGGAGGTGCAGTAACACATACTGAAATTAGTGGTATAGCCGACTATAAATTTAAAACAGAAGAAGCCTGTCTAGACCATATCAAATCATTGATGGGAAGTCTGGGAGCCTCTACCAATGCTGGTTTCAACAGAATCGAATCTATACCACCAAAGAAAGATCCGAATGAAATTTATGGTCAAATGCCTGTAGGAAATGGCAAGCCATACGATATGTTGGAAATTATTGAAAGGATCGTGGACAATAGCGTATTTGAACAGTTTAAGAAAGACTATGGCAAAACAATTTTATGCGGATATGCACGCATAGAAGGTTGGTCGGTTGGTATTGTTGCTAACCAACGTTTGGTTAGCAAAAACGCTAAAGGTGAAATGCAAATTGGTGGAGTCATCTATAATGATAGTGCCGACAAAGCCGCAAGATTTATCATGAATTGCAACCAAAAGAAGATTCCATTGGTCTTTTTGCAAGACGTAACAGGCTTTATGGTGGGAAGTAGAAGCGAACACAGCGGCATTATTAAGGATGGGGCTAAATTGGTGAATGCTGTAGCCAATTCTGTTGTACCAAAAATTACTATTATCATTGGTAATAGTTATGGCGCGGGAAATTATGCTATGTGTGGCAAAGCTTATGATCCTAGATTTATCTATGCTTGGCCTTCCGCAAAAATTGCAGTGATGGGTGGAGAACAAGCAGCAAAAACTTTATTACAAATTCAAGTAAGTACCATGAAATCCAAAGGCAAAATGGTAACGCCAGAAGAAGAAAAAAAATTATTGGATTCCATCATGGATAGCTATCAAAAACAAACATCTCCCTATTATGCCGCAGCTAGGTTATGGGTTGATGAAATCATTGATCCATTGAATACACGTATGCTCATCTCTGACGCTATTCATGCTGCCAATCAAAATCCTATTATGGAAAAATTCAGTACAGGAGTATTTCAAGTGTAGCATATAAAAGCAATGATAGAAATTTCAAACGAATGCAAGAGAAACATCCTTTAAGAATTTATACAGACGGCTCTTCAAGAGGAAATCCAGGCAGGGGTGGTTTTGGGGCTGTATTACTCTGGGGCGAAGCCAAAAAAGAATTGTCTGGTGGCTATCGCCTTACTACCAACAATAGAATGGAATTATTGGCTGTCATCAAAGCACTAGAATCTTTGAACAAGAAAAATATTGCAGCTACCATTTTTACTGATAGTCAGTATGTAGTAAATTCTGTAGAAAAAAAATGGCTCGACAACTGGATCAAAACCAATTTCAAAGGAGGCAAAAAAAATAAAGACCTTTGGTTACAATTCCATCGTATAAGAAAGGATTTTCAACTTCGTTTTGTCTGGATAAAGGGCCATGCAGATAATATTTTAAATAATCGATGCGATGAGCTTGCCACAACAGCTGCAGATGGAAAACATTTGCTAGTTGATGAGGGTTATGAATCTGATCTTGGATTAATAGCATAAAAAAAGCACCCTTATCAGGTGCTTTTTTTATGCTATTAAGTTGATTTAAATCACTTGTTGTTGTTCATTTGATGCTGATTTCAGCAAACTATAGCTTCCAAATAAAATAGCTGAAAATACAATGGTTCCTAATAAGCTATTCTGATAAAATGGAAGACCATCTGCTAAACACTGTAGAAATCCTGAAAAATTTTTAGGACGCTGATATCCACCATTTCCCATCCAAACCATGGTATTCGATACTAAGAAATAGACGGTAGGTGCCGATAAACTAGCTGTAATTACTTTACTAATTTTCCCATCACTAATCATAAATCCAAAAACTGCTAAAGAGGCAATCAACAGATAGTTTTTCCATTGTCCGTCATAAAAACCTGCTATTTCAGTTAATTGATTCAAATAAAGCACTTGATATAACAAATCAGAAATAAACATAGAAAGAATGGGTAAAGCAAATGCCCATTTCTTATTTTTTACAAAAAAAGCTCCCCCAAACAAAGCCATCGCTATTTGTGGTGCAAAACCATAAGGCCTATTTGGAATGATTCTATAAACTGCTGATACCACAACCAGCACACATAAAG
>JANOYH010000159.1:0-2092 GCA_031428775.1 Bacteroidota bacterium | reverse complement strand
ATGGATCTTTTCTATATAATCAGATCGGCGTTGTTCTATATGCAATAATTTTCCCGTTGCACCATCCAATTGAATTCCCCAAAAGTGGTTAGCAAACACAAATTTAACCATCCCCTTTTCTTTCCGAATATCAATTCTTTCTAGTTCTACTGATAAATCTGCTCCGACTGAGTCCAGCAATATTTTACATGCATTTTTATACAAGCTGTCAATTGGTAACCAATCTTTTAAATCAGTTGAACTGCCGCTATAAGATTTGGGTGCAATATAACCCCCACTATTTTTTTTCCATCCTAAAAGCAGCCCCGTTACAGCAACCAAAAAGAAAAATACAAACAATAAAGCACCTGTTGTTCGATGCACTTTTCTGAAAGTCCGCAATAGTTTTGCTTGTCCCTGTCTTTTGGTTTCTGTCATCTCAATAGAAAATTAGTAATTCCATCGATACTTAAAAGTTAAATTAAGTTGAATTCAGTAATATTGATAAAATTATCCTTTCCCCTTAACCAGCAAATGTGGATGATTTAAGCAAACTCAATTCCCATATTTGAAAGCTTTTATGCCTTCGTGTTTTTCCAAATACTGCTGATTATCCGGGCCCATATCCCATAGGGTGATCCTCGTTTTCACATCGCCATTAGCCATTAGTTGAAATGTGGCAGTATTGAAACCCAATCCACCCGCAAACGTGTTATTGCCTTTGTACACCATACTTTCCATATACTGCCCATTCATTTTAAAGAGTAGCAAGTCATCTTCTTTTTTGAATTCGGCAATTCCTTTTTCTAGCTGATAAAGTCCAATTATTTTTTTACATGCAGCCTCTTCTAATTGAAATGATTTTCCCATTACCACATCAAATTTCACCACTGCTTCATGTGATGCATTCTTCTTCGTATCTAATATTCGGTTGACAGATTTTGGTGATGCAGAAGACGGATCGCCCTTTATATGCGGATCACCTTTGAAATAAATTTGCGTAACCAGGTCCTGGAAACTTCCACTTGAGATCCTTAAATGAATATGGGCTGGACGCCAAGAATCACCGTCTTTGTAAGGAACCGCTACGATGGTTTTAAAAGCATACTTGCCATCTTTTCCCGTTCTCAAGCTTCCCCTGTTTAAATACTCATCAGATGTATTATCATAGTGCTCGTGTTCATCACATTGCCAACTTTCAATGAGTACATTCGACAAAGGCGTTTTGCCATCAGCACCAAAAATGGTACCACTTAAATGCATTACTGGTGCAGTTGATCCATTTGTAACAAGGTTGCTACGCAATGGTGCGCCAGGGCGATAGTATGGCCCTAAGATATCTGTAGTTGTAATGGTATCGCCTTCAAAACGGGTACCATTCCAATGAATAGAGCCGTAAGCAGCCATGCTTAAAGCCGTTAAGGTGGAATTCTTTAGAAAGAATCTACGCTCCATAGCAATTCAGTTTAGTTATCCTGAATTTACGCATTTTCTGAATTATCGGGAGTTGTTTTGTGCTGAACCAGTTCATTGGTACTTGTGCGGTGAATATTTGAGAAAGGACTTTTGAAAAGGTACCAAAAGCTTTGTTTACTTCGCTCTTCAAATTCTTTCAACCCAAATTTTATTTCGTTAACAGGCTTATAAGTATAGGTTCCAAAGATGCGATCCCATATAATAAAAATATCCGCAAAGTTAGAATCTGTATAATACTGGTCTTGTTCGTGATGAATTTTGTGCAAATTTGGTGTTGTAAAAACCTTTCCTATCGTTTTATCTATCCATTCAGGGAACCGCAGGTTACTATGTTCCAATAAAAGAAAGGGTATAGATACTAGGGCGTAAAGTCCGAGTGATAATCCATCCAATCCAAATATAGCTGCAGCAAGAATATTAGCACTACCAAACCAAAATAGATATTCTACAGGATGGTTTCTAAACGTTGTGGAAATGTCCATACTTGTGTCGCTATGGTGCACACGGTGAAAACGCCAAAGTAGTGGAATTGTATGGGATGCACGGTGAAACCAGTAGGTTACAAAATCGAATAAAGCAATACCAAGTATCAGTTTCACCCAAACAGGCACTTGTATTAAATAAAAAAGTCCTACCC
>JANOYH010000158.1:0-16444 GCA_031428775.1 Bacteroidota bacterium | reverse complement strand
AGGCTTCTAAAGATGATGATGAAAGTGACGACAGCAACAATGAAAATGAAACACGCGCTCGTCGCCTTGAAGCAGAAGCACAAGCTGAAGCTGGAAGAGGTGGTAGAAGAGGTGGTGCTAATTCTGGTGCTCCAGCAGGTGGACCGGGTGGCGCTCCTAAACGTCGCGTACCAAGCAGCGGAAACCGCAGACCAGCAGGTGGCGGTGGTGGAAGCCGATAATTAATGTATCAATTTTTTGGGTCATTAGTCATCCTTTATGGGTAATGACTAATGACCCAACTTTTTATAACACTAAATAAAAATACTTATATGTCTACTGTAACAATAACCGCCGCAGATATTAATAAATTACGTCAGGCTACCGGAGCTGGTATGCTGGATTGTAGAAAAGCGTTGACAGAATCAAATGGCGACTTTGAAGCTGCCATCGACTGGTTGCGCAAACAAGGTCAGAAAGTTGCTGCTAAGCGTAGCGATCGTGAAGCCAAAGAAGGGGTAATCATTGCAAAAACTTCTGCTGACCACAAAACTGGTTTTGTGGTTTGTATCAGTTGCGAAACTGATTTCGTTTCTAGAAATCCTGAGTTCGTTGCATTTGCTCAAAGCATTGCTGACGCTGCAGTTTCAAACGATGTGAAAAGTGCCGAAGAATTGAATGAAGTAGTGATCAACGGAGCAAAAGTTTCTGATATGATCAACGACAAGTTGGCTTCTATTGGTGAAAAAATTGGTGTTGCTAAATTTGAAAGAATTGAAGCGGCTTATGTGGCTTCTTATATTCACGGTGCAAATCGTATGGGTGTTTTGGTGGGTATGACTACTGAAGCTGTTGAAGCTGGTAAAGACATAGCTATGCAAATTGCTGCTATGAATCCTCTAGCTGTTGATCCAGATGCAATACCTGCAACTACTATCGAAAGAGAAAGAGCTATTGTGGTTGAAACCATGAAAGCGGATCCTAAAATGGCAGGTAAGCCTGATGAAATGATCGCTAAGATTGCAGAAGGTAAATTGAATGCATTCTTTAAAGAAAACACTTTGCTTGCTCAAGCTTTTGTAAAAGACGGCGGCAAAACTGTTGGTGAATATTTGAAATCAGTCAATGCTGATTTGAAAGTAATCGAATTCAAAAGAGTTGCATTAGGATAATCAAATCTTTGCAAAGTAATATCATACAAAAGAGGCTGTATCATTTGATTGATATAGCCTCTTTTTTTTAGCAGATATTTTTTTAATTTAAAACCGATACCCCGTCATAAAAATCAACCCCAAATTTTGATCATCTAATTTTGCGGAATAATAGCCTTTTAATTCAGCTCCCAAATAGAATCGCTCACTGATTGATTTGCGATAGCCAATCCCAATCCCAAAATCACCCAAAGAAATATTGGATGCATTGTTCTTATTAGTAACACTGTTATAGGTGGTGGTCACTTTATTGAATAAGATGGACTGCCCCATGGTAAAATTTCCATAAAACTGTTTCAAAAACTTCATGGAAATCACCAACTGTAAAGGAATGGCGGCATTGCTGATTTTGACTTCATTATTGCCGGAACTCTCTTTAATACTATACAAACCATTATAGCCCGTTTCAAAACCGAGACTTAAAAAATGCGCTGGCTCCCACATAAAACGGGTTACAAAAGCCAGATTTAATTCACGTACATGGTCTTTCGAAATGGCTAAATTATTAAAATAGAAAGTTGGTCCCATTCCGGCATAGAGCGTGAATTTATGTTTTTTGGTAGCCTTAGTTAAACTTAAATCCTGTGCAATTCATCAATCACATCGGTAGAAGGCAATCCGGCAAAGATGACCACATGTCTGTTTTGAGCCGCAGCCCTAGCAGTTGCTTTTCTTACGATGGGCTCCAAGTATTTGAAAATGTCTTTATTGCCTTTGAGGTCCATCCACATATAAGTGAGATGGGTACTATCAATAAAAGCATTCAATACCTGTTCTACAGAAGGCACTTTTTGTCCATCGATAAGGCGTACATATGAACTAATCAAGTCAAAGCTGTATTGATCCCAATCTCCTGTAAGCGGTTCTTTTTTTGTTAAACGCGTATTGACTGATGGATCGTGAATACAAATGGGCACATTGTCTTTGGTCATGCGAACATCATATTCCAATCCATTCACTCCATAGTCTTCATCATTCAAAACATTCAACAAAGAATTTTCAGCAAAAGGTGGGTTAGCAGTAGTTTGTACGCCACGGTGCGTAAAAACCATTAAACCTTTATTGATTGCATTGGCCGTAAATGCTCGTGTAAATTCTATCTTACTATCATTACCCGGATTCACGCCAGTAAGGATCAATTTTGTAAAAAGACCATTTAATAAATCTGTTGCGCCATTTGCTGCAGTTATAGAAAACTGAATGTTACCTTAATCTATTTTTTCGGAATAACGCCAAAATCCAGAAAATTGAATGGATCCGTCGGTTGTTTTTAACCCATATTTTAATATGAAAAAAATCCCTTCTTTATTGCTAAAAAAAAGAGACCCTATTTTTTGAAACTTTGCAAACAAAATTATCGCCAAGAAAGGCATTGCCGCCAGATAACTTATAAACACTTTCCATTTTTTTCATCGTATTGAAAGCAATGAATTGGGTGTTCGCCAAATTAGCATAGTCAGGTGCAGGCTGAAGAAAGAAATTAAATATAGCTGGTAAAGCTTTATACAATATTAGTTGAGATTAAGTCCTACATGAAATTCCGGAAAGAAATAGCGATAACTGTTTACGGGCAAAGCAGGCTATGCAATAATATGGTATCTGAGATAGTTGATTCTTAATCCCAACGACATTACCCTATTGTTTCGGATCCTTTGTTCAAAACTGGTTGTAACTCTATAGCCATTGATAAAACCTTCGTTATTTTTTATTTTGTTGCCACCCTCATTAAAAGTGATGTCATTGGTATAATACAAATCGCCCCGAAGGATAAGTGCTGTTTTGCCGAAACTATAGCCCAGTGTCTATGAAGGCTGTTGCTCCCATCCTGTTAAAACGGTATTGAACCCAAACTGTTTCAGCACGCCATAATTAAAAGCAACCTGATATCCTACACCTAGGTATAGATTTTCTTTTTGATAGTTCCAAAATGGACCCGCACTTAGTCGATTTGAAATAAATAAAGTAGACAACTCACCTTGTAAATTAAATCCTTTTGAAAGTGCATATTTAGCGCTGTAGTTAAACATAGGCGCATTCACCATATCAAGGGTCCATGTCTTGGGAGGTACAACAAAATGCAGGGCTATTGCTTGAGTGAATTTCCCTTTAGTTTGTGGTTGCGGCAATAAAAAACTAGCGCCCCTGATATCAAAACTATCCTTTGCTGTTTGTGCATTTAATATTTGTACGGAGAAACAGGTGAAAAAAACGAAGGGCAAATAATTTTTTAGCAAACCAGCAATTTTAATCTTGAATGATATTTCTGGTCTATAAAATAAATACATCTTGAACAATGGGTAAGATGAGCAATTAGTGTAATGAACCAAATTTACAAAAAGAAATTGATAAGGTTATTCAATTACAAAGCGATAACTGTTTTCAAAGCCAGAGAAGTCTGGTTTTAAAAAACGGGATAGAATGGTTAATTGATCCTTATTTCTTTTCAACAATACATAATTAAACTCAGGGTCGTATCCAGAACTCTTAGCAGGAATTTTATCCTTACCATTATTTAACGATTGGTGTAAGCCACCGCCATCGCCAATGGTTAAAAAGTCTTTGCCCTATTGGATTTTTACTGATGAATAAAACCTGTTTGCCTATCCGTTTTGGCTACTCGTGAAAAATTAAGGTTATTTGCATAAATTCTTACTACCATGCTTCCTAAATACAAACGTATTCTGCTTAAATTATCTGGAGAAGCTTTATTGGGCGACCAGCGCAATGGAGATCCTTTCAATCCGCAAATCATTGAACAATATGCTCAGGACATTAAAAAAGTGACCGATTTAGGCGTACAAGTGGCAATAGTAATTGGTGGTGGAAATATTTATAGAGGGATGAACGAAGCGGAAAGTGGAATTGAACGTGCGCATGGTGATTATATGGGTATGTTGGCTACTATGATCAACGCAATGGCTATGCAGGCGATGTTGGAAAGAATTGGCGTGTATACGAGATTACAAAGTGCCATCAATATGGAACAGGTAGCAGAACCCTATATTCGTCGTAAAGCATTGAGACACCTTGAAAAAGGTCGTGTAGTAATCTTTGGGGCCGGAACGGGTAATCCCTATTTTACAACAGATACTGCAGGATCACTGCGTGCTATTGAAATGAAAGCAGAGGTGATTCTGAAAGGTACTCGTGTAAACGGAGTGTACACTGCCGATCCAGAAAAAGACCCTACGGCAACTAGGTACGAAAAAATCAGTTTCGAAGAATGTATCAGCAAGAACTTGAAAGTAATGGATATGACAGCTTTTACACTTTGCATGGAAAACAAGTTACCCATTATCGTTTTCAATATGAATGAACCTGGAAACCTTTTAAAAGTGGTAGAAGGTGCTGATTTAGGGACGCTGGTTAGCTAGTCAACCAGCCGTGTAATTTTTTTCATTCAAATACTTACCAGTGGTAATTTCACCAATATGAAGAAACTGTTATTGCTTTTTTGCTGTACCATCTCAATAGCATCCATCGCCCAACAAAAGATGACGCTTACAGACGCCATCAATATGGCATTAAAAAACAGTTATGATATTCAGCTGGCACAAAACGGTTTGGAAATTAGCAATATCAATAACAGTGCTGGTATTGCAGGGGCACTTCCTACAGTTACGGCAAATGCAGCTGATAATCAAACGCTAACTAGCATTAACCAAACATTCCCAGATCCAAGTAGGGATACTAAACGCAATAATGTTGGCAACAATAACCTGACTGCAAATATTACCGGTAATATTTTATTGTATAATGGGCTTCGTGTACAGGCAACTAAAAGGCGATTAGAGGAACTTCAACAACAAAACCAACAATTACTGGCTGCTCAAATACAGAATACCATTGCCGCAGTGATGGCAAAATATTATGATGTAGTGCGTCAACAGTATTTTTTGTTAGCCCTAGAAAGAACCATTGAAGTGTCTAAGCAAAAACTTACAATCCTTGAAATAAGGAAGGAAGTAGGTGTGGCAAATAATGCAGACATTTTTCAAGCACAATTAGACCTGAATGCTAATTTGCAAACTAAGCAGTCGCAGTTTCTTGCTATCGCCCAATCAAAAACCGATTTGCTGAATTTGATTTATATGAAGCCGGCCGACCTAGACATTGTCATCAAGGATACGATCATTATCGATAAAACGATACGACTCGACACTGTGAAAAGGTACTTGAGTGAAAACCCTTTGGTGGTTGCGCAACAACAACAAATACATATTAATGAATTGGTAGAAAGAGAAGCCAATGCGGCCAAGTATCCAACCTTAAGAGCCTCTACAGGCTTTAATCTTTCTAGTCAAAAAAGCGCCGCTGGTTTCATTTTATTGAATCAGAGTTATGGTCCATTTGTGGGAATCAATTTGTCCATTCCCATTTACAATGGATCCATTCTGAAAAAGCAACAGCAGATTGCAGGAATCAATACCCGTAGTGCAAAAGCTGTTTATGAAGGGTTATTGTTAGACTATGAAACTAGCGCAGTAAAAACCTACCAGACCTATAGCAGTACCATTGAACAGATTGTAACTGAGAGAGAAAATTTCAATCTTTCTCAAAAATTACTCGATTTGATAACACAAAAATTCGAATTAGGTAATGCCACTATCATTGATGTAAAACAGGCACAACAAAGTTTTGAGACGGCTAGCTATCGATTAATTAATCTGAGCTATACAGCAAAAGTGGCAGAGATAGAATTGAACCGTCTTGCTAGTAAATTGAAATTTTAGGATCCTTTCTTCTTACAATTTTATTCACCAACTTATGCAGGGTAACAAGTTAGTTTTCATACAAACGATTTGCGCTATATTATGCTGAATTTACTACCTCATTCAAAACTGCCCAATGTAGGCACTACCATATTTACGGTGATGAGTCAGCTGGCTACAGAATACCAAGCCGTAAATCTTGGTCAGGGTTTCCCTGATTTTAATATGGATCATGGATTGACAGATTTGGTTGCTAAAGCCATGAATGATGGATGGAATCAATATGCACCCATGTCTGGATTGCCCATCTTACGCGAACGCCTTGCAGAAAAAGTAGCTGAATTATATGGCACTCAATTGAATGCGGATACTGATATTACTATTACACCCGGTGGTACTTATGCCATTTTTACTGCGCTTACAACTGTGTTACAGCCCGGCGATGAAGTGATAGTTTTTGAACCAGCATACGATAGTTATATTCCCAATATTGAAACCTGCGGAGCCGTTCCAGTGCTGATTTCATTGTCATTTCCTAATTACAATATTCCATGGGATGAGGTGAAAGCTAAGATTAATGCTAGAACTAGAATGATCATGATTAATACACCGCATAATCCCACTGGTGCGGTGTTGCGTGCAGCTGATATTGTTGCACTAAGAGAGATTGTTACTGATACCAATATCTTGATCTTGAGTGATGAAGTATATGAACACTTGATCTATGATGAAATACAGCACGAAAGTATTTTACGCCACCCTGATTTGCTAGAAAGAAGTTTTGTGTGCTTCTCTTTTGGTAAGACCTATCACTGCACCGGATGGAAATTGGGCTATTGCATCAGCTCGGCAATTTTGATGAAAGAGTTTAGAAAAATGCATCAATTCAATGTGTTCAGTTGCGATACGCCAAAGCAAGTGGCCATAGCGGAATATATGTTAAACAAAGATGCATATCTGCATTTAGGTGCGCAGATGCAAGTGAAAAGAGATTATTTTAGAAGCTTGATGCAAGAGACGCCGTTTCAGTGTATTCCATCACACGGAAGTTATTTTGAATGTTATAGATATGGCCATTTTTCGCAAGAGGATGATAGGGACTTTGCAATAAGACTTACTAAAGATTATGGGATTGCCACCATACCATTGTCGGCTTTTTATAAAAATGGCATGGACAACAAAGTGTTGCGCTTTTGTTTTGCAAAAAAAGAAGGTACTTTGAAAAAAGCAGTAGCACGGTTAAAGGAATTGAAAGTCCTTTATTAAATAGATTGCTTTTTGTTTAGGTCAAGTCCAGCATAGAATCCCAAATCTTTTTCGGTGTACATTTTAGTGAGGAGCGCTATTTGGCCTGTATGATAAGATAAGTGTTCTGTTACGTGAATGATGATGCCCATTCCAGACAATTGATATACTTGAACAGATTTGATCGTTGTCAAATCATTGTCGTTAGAATTGCGAATAAGGGAAATGCTTTTTTGTAAAACCCCATCAAATAATTCTTTTAATGCTTTTTTGGTCAAACCACTTTGAGCAGCAAATTCCGCGTCTCTATTTCTAAGATCTGCAGCACCGCCCAAAGTGGAAATAATGTATTGTGTAATGTTACCACACAAGTGAAGCACAAGGTTGCCAATACTATTAGATGCCGTATTGGGTCGGTCCCAAATTTTATTTTCAGGAACAAGTTCAAGGCAAGCAATTACTCGCTTCCAGCTTTCTTCCATTCTATAAATCGACTGTTCCCTAAATTCAAATGCAATATCCATTAATGACTGTTTACTATAAAACTATCTCCAACCATCGCCATCTAGCATATTACCAAGTCCACCTAATACAGACCCTTCTTCTCTTCTAGACGTGGTGCCATATTGTAATATTCTGCCGGCTAAACGACTGATAGGAAGGCTTTGAATCCAGACCATACCTGGTCCGCGCAAAGTAGCAAAAAATACGCCCTCGCCACCGAACAAGGTATTTTTAATACCGCCAACAAATTGAATGTCGTAGTCCACATCTGCTGTGAAACCTACAATACATCCGGTATCAATTTTAATTAGTTCACCGGGTTGTAAAATTTTCTCTTTCACAAAACCGCTGGCGTGTAAAAAAGCCATTCCATCGCCTTCAAGTTTTTCCATGATAAATCCTTCTCCGCCAAACAATCCTGTTCCCAATCTTTTCTGGAATTCTATTCCCACACTAACACCTTTGGCTGCACAAAGAAATGCATCTTTCTGACAAATGATTTTGTTCCCCATGTGTTTGAGGTTAATGGTGATAATTTTTCCTGGATAAGGGCTAGCAAAACTAACATGTCGTTTCCCCTGACCAATATTGGTAAAAGCTGTCATGAAAAGATTTTCACCAACTAATACTCTTTTACCTGCATTGAGTAATTTTCCGAAAAGGCTGGTATTGTTGCTTTGGTTACTTCCGTCGCCAAAAATGGTTTCCATAGCAATGCCATCATCCATCATCATAAATGCCCCTGGTTCAGCAATGGCTGATTCATTCGGGTCAAGTTCAATTTCAACGTATTGCATTTCTTCGCCAAAAATGTGAAAGTCAATTTCGTGATTCTGTATCATAGTGTATTATTTTAAACAAAATTATTAAAACCAGCTACCTATAAACGCTTCGTTTACGGGAGCGGCTTTTAGTTTGATAGCGCGTTTTTTACGCTTCATTCTGTGTTTTAACAGGGTAACCACCATTAAAGGCAAGAAAAGTAAGGTTAAAGGAGGAATTCCTAACATACTGATCCACCTACCGCCATACATATTGCGCATGGGGCGTCTTAGGCGTTCTGCAATCAAGTACATGCTTGGTACAATCACCAAGGTCATAAAGAATGCAAAAGCCAATCCAAAAATAATGGTCCAAGAAAGCGGTTTCCAGAAAACCACGTTATCGCCACCAAAGAAAATATGTGGATTCAATTCAGCAAATAGCGTAATGAAATTGATATTAAAACCAATGGCAATGGGTAAGAATCCAAGGATGGCAGCTAATGCAGTAAGCAATACGGGAATGATCCTTGTTTTGCCTGCTTGAATAACGGCTTCTCTTGTTTTCATGCCCCTTGACCTCAATTCATCGGCAAATTCAATTACCAAGATGCCGTTTTTAACAACAATACCGGCTAGGCCAACTATTCCAATACCTGTCATAACTACTGAAACACCCATACCCGTGATGGCAAATCCTAAGAGAACACCAATGACACTGAAGATGATTTCTGTAAGGATGATGATTGGTTTACTGATTGAGTTGAATTGAAGCACTAAAATAAAGAGGATAAGCATCAATGCGATCAACAAAGCTTTTCCTAAGAATGCGCCTGTTTCTGCTTGTTGTTCACCTTCACCAGTTTGTTTGATGGTAACGCCATCAGACTTGTGTTTAAAATTCTCAATGTGTTTTCCAATCACTTGATTTACGGCAGTAGCAGTATAGCCATTTAGTATATTAGACCTTAAAGTGATCAATCGTTTTTGATTCAAACGTTTCACACTTCCAAGTGTACTAGTTGGTTCAATATGTACTAGTGAGCTAATTGGAATATTCTTGATAGCACCGCCACTAGCGAAATCGCGGAAACTAATTTTCATATTTAAGAGTTCAACTAAATTCCTACGTTGGAATTCATTGTTGCGTAATTGAATTTTGTATTCGTCTTTTCCTTCTTTGATTTTTGAAACCTCTTTACCAAAAAGGGCAGTACGCAAAGCCAATCCAATTTGTCCAGATGAAACGCCTTCAATCAAGGCACGTTCCCTATTAACGGTAAGTGTCAATTCGGGGTTTGATAAGTCCACCCCCATTTTCAATTCTTCTACTCCCGGAATTTGTATAGAGTCAAGGTAGTTTTTTAAATCAACCGTAGTTTTAATCAGGTTGTCAAATTCTTCACTAGATATTTCAATGTTAACTGGTGGATCTGTTGGTGGTCCGCTTGATTCTTGTGTCACACTAATTTCAGCACCTGGTATGCCTCTCATGGCGCGTCTAATACTATCGAGTAATGGCATTGTTGGAATTCCTGCGCGCTTTTCGTATTCTACAAAATTCACTTGAATTCTTCCTAGTTCACTTCGGGTACTGCGGTCGCCACTAGTAGGATCACTTGCACCAACAGCAACGTTGCTGATAACACTTTCCACAATATGGTTTCTTTTTCCGTTATCGGTTCCCAATACTTTGTTTACGCGGCCTTCCAATACTTTGGTAATACTATCTGTGTAAATAACATCAGTACCAACTGGTAGTTTTGCATAAACGAATATCTGGTTAGGATCTCCTTTCGGAAAAAATTCTACGGGAACATTGCTGATGGCAAAAAAGAACACAGAGAATATAAACAAACCAATGGTTGCTAATAAAAGATAAACGGGTCTCCATCCTTTTAAAGCCCAACGCAATAAGGTCTCATAGTGGTTCATGATCCATGGAAGAGCGTGGTTTTGGAAATAGTGTATGGCTTGATCTAAAACGTATCTGTTTAAGATAATCAGCAGCATAAAAAACAGTAGGAGATTACCCCAAAATGGAGCTCCTATTAAGTCTAATAAGATGGCTAATAAAACACCTGCCCAAAAGCTTTTCTTTTTAAAGAGGGCGCTTTTTGGTTCTTTGATGTTTTCATCATCTGCATGGTTCATAAAGTCAACCGCAAATACGGGGTTCATAATAAAAGCAACTACCAAAGATGCTGCAAGGGTAAAGATGAGCATGGTTGGAAGGTAAATCATGAATTTACCAATGATACCAGGCCAGAACAGCAAGGGGAAAAATGGTGCGAGGGTAGTTAGTGTTCCTGCAAATACAGGAATAAATACTTCACCAGCGGCCATTTTTGCTGAAACGGTTGCAGATAGTTTTCCTTTTCCTTCTACAAATATTCGATGGGTATTTTCTATGACCACAATGGCGTCATCCACAATAATTCCTAGTCCGAATAGTAGTGCAAAAAGTACAATGAAGTTGAGGGTAACATGACCTCCTACTATCAAATCAGCACCAGGTAAAAATACAAATGCAACAAACATACTTAATGGCACAGAAAGTGCCACAAAAAAGGCATTCACAACACCCATGAAAAACATCAGAATGACTAGTACCAGTACAAAGCCAATAACAATAGAGTTTACCAAGTCAGTAAAAGATGTTCTGGTTTTAATACTGAGGTCGCCTGTAATCACGGCTTTCAAATCTTTGGGAAAACTGGTTGCTTTTAAATCGTCCACAATTTTCTTCACACCATCACTTGTTTCAATTAGGTTTTCACCACTTCTTTTAATGATGTTTAGGGTAACCACGTTTTTACCATCCAGGCGTGCAAAGCTTTCTTTTTGCTTAACAGTGTCTTTAATGACTGCGATATCTTTCAAATAAATAGGCGCACCAGTTTGATTTCGAACGATAATTTTTTCAATATCATACGCCGTTTTTAGTTGCCCTTTTAGTTGAAGGTTACGCTTCATACTACCTACTTCTAAGAGTCCGCCCGAAATATCCACGTTCTCTCTTTGAATAGCATTGCTGATATCATCAAAAGTAACACCAGCGCTTTGCATGCGGTAGTTGTCAACGTTAATTTGGAATTCGCGTTCTGGGGCACCTACAATATCAACCCTTGTAATTTGCGTCATGTCTTCCAGTTTGTCTTTCAGATCATCCGCATATTTTTTCAGCCTTTGTAAATCGTAGTCGCCACTTAAGTTCACATACATAATGGGTTGTTCACTAAAGCTCACTTCAAGCGCTGTTGGTGGAGAAGTAAGATCAGTTGGAAGGTCTATTTTAGCCTTGTCAACTGCGTCTTTAACTTTTTGAAGAGCTATATCAGTTTTTACGTTGGTATCAAACTCAATCATGATAGCAGAAAAATCCTGCTGTGAAGTGCTACTGAATTTTTTAATTTTAGCTCCAGTAATACCTTTGATTTGTTTCTCGATAGGCCTTGTGACAAGGTTCTCTACGTCTTTTGGAGAGTTACCTACATAAATGGTTTGTACATAAATGGTAGGGATAACAATATCAGGAAACTGTTCCTTAGGAAGTGTAACAAATTGATAGATACCTGCAAGGCTCACAAAGAGCATCATCAGGTAGATGGAGGTCTTGTTTTTGATACTCCATGTGGTTGGTCCAAATTCTTTGAACTTGCCTTGAATATTTTCTAATACACTCATACTAGTAGTTTATGTTTTTTCGCAAATGGAATGCGGGTACCTTATTTAATTTCTGTGGTAATTAACTGACCATCATAAAGGCTTTGATGGCCTTCAATAATGATGGTATCACCAGCTTTCAATCCTGTTTTAATTTCCAGTTTATCACCATATAACTCACCTGCAACTACTGGGCGTTTGCGTGCCACCATTTTGTTATTTTCTTTAACTGCAACAAGTACAAAACGACCTTTATCATCTGTTTGCAAAGTATTTACAGGAATGGTAATGGCGTTATTAACTTGATAGTCTTGAACGCGAACTAATGCGATTTGGTTGGGGCGAAAATTTTTATGGAAAGGAATTTTTGCTTCAATATAGAAACTTCTGCTATTAGGATCAATGATTTTACCAGCAACACCAACGGTTGCATCAAGTGATTGGTTGATATCAGGTAAAACTATTTTAATTGGGGTACCAACACCAACTCGGTTAGCATAATTTTCTGGTACCTGTGTAATTATTTTGAGGTCGGTTGTATTTACTATTTTAATCTGACCTGGACCAGCAAACAATTCACCTACACGAACATTAACTTCATCAGCTATACCACTAACATTGCTGTAGATTGTAGTGAATTTCATTTGTTCCTGCATTACTTTAAGTTGTTCTTCACCACTTTTTAATTGATTTTCCAAACTTTCTACATTGTTTTTGGAAGTAATTAATTGTATTTCTGTACCGATATTTTGTGCCCACAAATTTTGTTGTTTTTGGTACAAGTTTTTTGCAAAAGCAAGTTGCGTTTTAACAGATTCTAAACCTTGTTGAGAAGCAACCACACTTTGTTTAATAACTGCGTCATCAAGTTTTAATATCAATTGACCTTTAGAAACGTTGTCGCCTTTTTTAATAAATAGTTCACGAACCTGACCACCGCCACCACGAGGGGAGACATAAGAAATATTAACAGCGTCTACTTTACCTTGAAGGTCAATATAGTGTGTGAATTTTTCAGTCTCCAAAATTTTTGTAATCACTAGTTTGGAATTATCCACTTTAGAAGAAGGGTCAAGCACCACAATTTCAGCTTCTAATTTTGTGATTTTTCCAATGATGTCAGTTTGTTCTTTTTTGAGTGTTTCTAATTCGGCTTTTTTGCCAGTTAAAACAGCTGATTCGTTAGATTTATTACCACAGGCAGCTACTGTAAGAACTGCCGATAATATTAAGATGTTGCGTAATTGTTGCATGTGTATTATTTTATATGTGGGTTATAATTTTCCGATTGCTCTGTAGAAATCTACTTTAGAGACGATGGCTATGTATAAGGCGTTAATATAATTGGCTTGCGCTGTTTGTAGGTCGGTTTGCGCTGCAGATATTTCAGTATTAGAACCTGTTCCAAATTCAAATTTTTTCTTTGTTTGGTTGTAGACACTTTCTGCCAAAACCATATTCTTTTTTTGGTAGTCGAGTGTTAATACGGAAGCGTTGAAATTTAGTTTTGCAGATGCTATTTCTTGGTCGATGGAATTGCGCAAGTTGATTAGTTGATTTTCGGTCTGGTCTAATTCTATTCTAGACCTTTTGAGTTTGGCGTCTTTAGAAAACCCATTAAAAATGGGAATGGATAGGTTAATTCCAATATAGGCAGTAGTAAACCAATCGCCCTTACCAAAGAAATTAAATTCATTGCGTTGCGCATTCTTTGTGTAAGCACCGTTTAAAGAAAGTGAAGGAAGATAGCTCAATTGGTACCTGCGAACATTGAACTCATTCAATTTTTTTGCGAGGTTCAGGTATTGGTATTCTTTTCTGCTATCGTAAGTGAAAGCCGAGTCTTGTGTAATATCTTTTTTAATGAAGTCTTCAGTTAACTCATCAGTGAGTACCAAGGTATCATTCACAGGCATTCCAATCAATGTTTTAAGTCCTATATAACCTACACTGATATTGTTTAAAGACTTCAGTTTTTCAGTTTCAAGATTTGAAATTTGAACGGAAATTTTATCAATGTCCAGTTTTTCAGCAAAACCATTTTTGTATAAAGCTTTTGCATCTGTCAGTAATTTATTGAGGCGGTCTAGGTTTGCATCAAAAATACTAATCTGAGTTTTACTTGCTACTAGTGAGTAGTAAATTTTATAGACATTGGTCTTGATCATTTCTTCTGTTACTTCCACATTCTTATTTTGAAAGTCGATGCTAGTAGAACGAGCTTTTAAACCAATGAAAACTTGTCCGTCAAATAATAACTGTTGCAAGTTAACGCCAGCATTAGAATTGTATTTGGTACCAAACTGGACTGGAATATAGGTTCCAGCGGGTTGACCAAAGATTTCACCTGGCAATAATGACGTAGGAATGGTTAAATAGTCGGTGCCTGCAATTGTTCCTGAAACAGTTGGTAATGCAGCAGAAGTTAATTCACGGTTGGTTTGCTCTTGTATCTGAACATTCAACAATGCGTTTTTAACTTGTACATTATTTTTGTGCGCAAAGTCCACACACTCTTTAATTGAAAAAGCGTGTGCATGTGTTTTTTGAGCCATGGAATTGGTTGTTACAAATAAAATGCAACAGAGCCCAACAAAGATTTTAATTAGTTTGGTCATGTGTTATGGGATTTTGTCTTTGACTTTTATAGTGTTCTATTTTCTTGATGCCTTTAAGCGTAGCGATACCATAAAGAAAGTTTTCAAGTATTTCTTTACTAACTAAAGAAGCGTTGTATTTATTACTAGGAAATACATCTGTATTGAATGGGACAAAGGTAGATTCTAAGTGGAATTTGGTGAGAATATCGATATTAATTTCAGGGCGATAGAGGCCTTCTTTGATTCCCAATTCTAGGTTGTCTTTAATAATGCTGTAAAAAAATTCGCCCTTGTGTTTATTCAGTTTTTGAAAGGAATTGGGATGGTATTTTTGTAAGTCGTGTATAATCGAAGGGTTCAACTGTTTGAACATTTCTTGCATTTCATCAAGAGAAAGAAAAATTTCGTGAATAGCATTTTCTTTCAATTTTTTGTGGCTTTCACATTGGTGACAGTTGCGTTGAATTTCAATATTCAATACGGCTTCTACCAGTGCTTCTTTATCTGCAAAAAATTGGTAAATGGTCTTTTTGCTGATGCCTAAATGGTAAGCAATATCATCCATGCTTACGCTCCGGATACCATAACGCATGAATAGCTCGTGCGATTTTGTAATGATTCTTTCTTCGTTTTCCATAGTTCTATTAAATAACCACGCAAAACTATGGAAACTATTAACATGAACAAAGTTTCCATTGAATTTAATTTAAAATTAATGTTAAGTGGGTATTTTCATAGATAAACAGTGTTTTTGAAAGGGTTCAATGATAAGCTTTCGATATTTGCATCTGATTTCTTCGTTATTTTACAGCAAAATTCTTACAATGCCGCATATTAAACGGCCCAGTCTTCAGCTTACCTTAAAGAAACTACTACAACTTTTCCTACAGGGACTCATTGTTTTGGCGCCAATTGGCATTACTATTTGGGTGGTATTAGGTTTATTTAATTATGTAGACGGGTTTCTTCCAAACGTTGTATACAATTTAGCACCAGACATACTTGAAAAAGATGCAGCGGGAAATTTAAGGCGTATGCCAGGACTAGGATTTATTGTAGTGGTATCGCTTGTTTTGTTGGTTGGTTGGCTATCTTCCTTATTTGTGGTTGGTAGGTTAGTAGCAGTATTCGACACTGTGCTAGAACGTACACCAGGAATAAAATTCATTTATTCGTCTGTGAAAGATTTTTTAGAAGCATTTGCTGGGAACAAGAAAAAATTCGACAAACCCATTTTGGTGAATGTAGACGGACCAGACGTTTGGCGCATAGGTTTTATTACCCAACAAAGCAGTAAAGACATGGGAATGGCATGGCATGTAACGGTTTATGTACCACATTCTTATGCCATTTCTGGCGTTACTTATATTGTACCAAAAGAAAAAATCCGTGAACTTCCACCCAATATTCATCCGGCTGATGCCATGAAATATGTGGTTTCTGGAGGAGTAACTGCAGTACATGAGTAAATACTGTAACATTTTTTCCTTTAATTCTTATTAATTTGCGGATTCAAGCAATCGAGATGACAGTCCATAATTTTAATTCGGGGCCTTCAATACTGCCCCAGTCGGTACTAGAACAGTCCGCTAAGGCTATTTATGATTTTAACGGAACAGGGTTGTCTATATTAGAAATCGGTCACCGTACTAGTCATTTTCAAGAAGTATTACAACAGGCAATTAGGTCGGTTAGGAATCTAATGCAACTGGATGATCAGTATGAAGTTTTATTTCTACATGGTGGTGCAACAACACAGTTTATGC
>JANOYH010000157.1:0-4667 GCA_031428775.1 Bacteroidota bacterium | reverse complement strand
TTACCAAAACATCTTGCAACAGTTTAACATCTTGTTGTAATTCAATTGTACCAATATCTAAGAATGTACTTAATGAGCCAACCAATATTGGTTGTGATTTTAAAGTGTAACCTGTATAAGAAAACTGTAAAATATAATTGCCTGATTGTATATTTGACAATGAAAACCTTCCTTCTTCATTACTTACTGTGCCAGTAACAAAAGCATTGTCTTTATTCTTTTTCAAAACTATATTCACAAAAGGCAAAGCCGTTTTATCCACATTCCCTTTTACCAAACCAGATAGCGTAACTGAAGATGTTTGTGCCTGCAAGATTGAAACTACCCCTACAAGTATTACAAATATTAGCCCAATTTTTACCTGCATTGTTATATCCTATTATTTTCCGTTGCTGTTCTAAATTAACTTTATCCTTATTATGTCAAAGTTAAAGATAAGCACCGCTATTTTGGAAAGTTACAATAGATTATACCAAATTCAGCAAGTTCGTTACCATATCCTGATCCTTTGGTACCGCCAAAAGGCAAGTCAGCTTGCGTCCATGTTGGATGATTAATAAAAACCATTCCTGTATCAATTTGGTCGGCTATTCGTTTGCCTCTTTCTATATCTTTTGTAAATACCGATCCACCCAAACCAAAAGGAGAATCATTCGCCAAATCAATTGCATCTTGTTAATTATTATAATCCAAATGAATGTTTTGGTGCTTTATCCGCTTCAATGCACCAGAGTAGCTCTTTAATAAAATCTTTAGCGAGTAAGTCTGAAGCAGCTTTATCCAATGCATTTCCATTTGCATCATACGCTTTTTCAACATTTGGAACAGAAAACATGGCAGGAATAGTCCATGCTTTCATTTTCCAAAGTACCGATTGTATGGCCAACATAGCCTGTGATCCACCAAACGGCCCTGCCGAAACAGTGGCTATGCCAATAGGCATGTGCTTCCATTCATCATACAGCAGGTCCACCGCGTTTTTTAAACTGGCGGGATAACCACCATTGTATTCTGGTGTTACAATGATAATGCCATCCGATGCTTTTATTCTTTTAGCATAGTCGAGGATACCTTCAGATGGATGAATCATTGTTTTGATAGTACCATCAAAAATGGGAAAGTTGTACTCCTTCAAATCAATGATCTCAACTGAGGCCAAATTATTTTCATTCAAATAATTTTGAAAATAAAGTGACACGTTATGGCTTTTCCGTCCTACTCTTACGCTGGATGAAATAATAGAAAGGTGTATCATAGTTATATTTTCTTGAAAATTTTGTCTATCTCTTTTGAAAGTGTTAAGTCCTTTTCGGTAATGCTATTATTTGCGTCGTGTGTAAAAAGTATGATATCTACTTTGTTGTACACATTACTCCAATTAGGATGATGGTTCATTTTTTCAGCCGCAAAAGCAACCTCGGTCATGAATGTAAATGCCTCCACAAAGTTCTTGAATTTGAAGCTTCGTTTCAATTGATGATTTTCTTCTTTCCACATGATTAATTAATTTTTAGTTTTTACCTGTTACCAATTTTTCAGTGTAGTTTATTGTATTTTTTGAAAAGCGACCCTTACATTTTTGAACATTCCTTTTGACACATTAAGGAATGGTCTAAGTGTGTTCGTAAGGTAGGAAGTGTTGCTGTAGCCCATGCTTTGATGTCTGAGTCGGTGCATTCGGTTGAAGCTTTTTCAAATAATGCAATAGCATCTATATGTCCTTTTACCATCATATCAGCATATGCTTTGTCAAAATCTTTTGCAGATTTATCGTTTAATTTTTTGTATGCTTCTTGTCCGTTTTCGGTTTGTGAGGTAGGCAGTGAAATGTTTTTTGTTTTTGCTAATGCAGTTAAGTCGACTAATGATTTGGTGTGAACATCTTCCATCATTTTGCCTAATTCCTTAACATGGCTCATAGTGCCTTTTTGTTGGGCTAATTGCCCTAAGCTGCTATTCTCCATATTTAATTCGGCAGCGTCTACAAGAAACGCTGCATCCTTTTCGCTACTGCTTTTATTAAACTTAGCATCGTTGCTTTCTTCGGCAACTTCTTTAGTGTCTTCAGGTTTGTTGTTCATACACGATGATGTGCCAATGATTACAACAATCATGAGTGTTGCCAACATAAATTTTGATAGGTAATTTTTCATTTTATAGTAATTTTATTTTATAGAGAATTTCTATGGTGTAAAAGTGCAGTTCTTTAATTAGATGGGTGATACACAATTAATCAAAATAGTTACATGATTTACAGTGGTGCTTTACATTTTTGACACTATCAATCAGTGTCTCAATTTCAATGGCAGACATTACCGGAGGCAGCTTGGTAGATTTTCTTGGATAAATAAGTGTGGGACTAAATATTCACTGGCTTTGTTCATTGCCTCAATAGCATGAGGGCTTAGTGTTTTTTTTCCATGATCTTGAAATTTTTGATTGTAAAAAAATAAACTTCAAGTTACAGAAATAGCACTCAACGACGAATAGGCGATGTTGGTTTAACGGCTACGTATTGGCGATAGTGCTTTCCGTCTTACAAAGTATTAATTTTGTCGCCCCAATTGCTCAATAGTTCTCTTCGCTGCTTCCAATCTAATTTTCTTATTCTTCTCCACCATTACCATCGTCATCCACTTCTCAAGCTTGTGATGCAGTGGTACCAGTAACGCACCAATCGCAATAAGAATTAGCAACATTAGTACAGGAGAATCATTTGTAAAATGAGCCAGGTAGGGATGAATAAAAAGATTGATGAATTCAAACACGGCCAGCAAACCCAACACCCCAAAAAACTCTATGAATTTTGTTTTTACAATTATGCTACGGCTGAGAAGGAGGAATAAGATGATAAAAGTGATCAAACCGATGGCAAGAGCTGCAAATTGAAGATTGTTTTTTCTTTCATCTGCTTCTTTTAATTCTGCTGCAGCAATGTCCTTTTGCCTAAGCTTTTCCTCAAAGCTAAGGCTCTGAAATTGGTTGATTTTTTCCTTGCTGTATAAAGAATCGTTAGCTGCCATGGCTACTTCAATGTAAAACAAGGCGCTGTCTGCATTCCCTCTGTTCTTATAAATAGAATGCAAGAATTTACTGGATTTAAGGACTCCTGATGTAAATCCTAAACCTCTGCTAATTTCGAATGCCTGTTTTGCATAAAACAGAGTTGAATCCATCTGTCCTTCATTTTCAAACAATTTAGCTATAAGGAGAAATGCATCACTTAAGCCCGTATCCAATTCCGCCAGCTTTAAATAAGGTATACTCAGACGGTAATATTCCAGGGCAAGTTTCCTTTGTCCTGTTTCTGAATAAATCTCTCCCATTAAAGATAAAAAGTTTCCTTTTCTGTTGGTGGAATTAATTTTGCTAGCTATCTCATATGCCTGCTGGACATAGACTCTTGCAGAATCATATTGCTTTAACTCAAAATAACTTCTGCCAAGATTGCCGAGATTTGAAGCAAGGCCCTCTTTAATATTTAATTGTTCATTCAGTTTTTTTGCTTTCAAAAAATACCCAATTGCCTGATGGTATTCTCCCTGTACGTTGTAATTAACCCCGATACTAAAAAGGTCTCTCGCTATGCTGCCAGAGTTATTAATTTTTTCATCCAGCTTCAGCGTCTGTAAAAAATATTCCATTGATTTAGGTGAATTGCCTAAAAAACGATAAGCCAGGCCACTCATGTGCAAACTTCTTGATTCTCCTTTGACGAACCCAATATGTTTTGATAGGGACAAGGCTTCCAATGCAAGGAGCTTAGCAGTATCTGGTTTATTAGTAAGGTAAGCGTTGCTAAGTTGGTTTAATAGCATCACCCTATTGGTATCTTGCTTTTCCTTTTGTAGTAATATTTTCAGACTGTCCTTGTTTGGTTGCGCATTACTATGGGTCAAGAAAAGGTTAATGAGCAGAAATGGAATTATATATTTCATAAGCAGTTAATCAGTTTGATCGCCTTCCAGGTTGCTCATTATTTTTTAACTGTTCAAATACATGACGTATTAGTATGTGCAAACTGTCGATTTAGCATGATGCACAATCGAGTCACGCAAGGGATTTTCACCCTCACGTTCTCACGGAACCGTGCTTGATAGTCTCCCATCACACGGCTCTTCTTGTTTATAAATCACAAGTTAATAATAACTTACGGATGTGCCACTTCCCAATGGGGGAATAATTTGGGGTTGATTTTATATTGTAATTGTATCCATCTTATGGATGCTTTTACACTTAATCCCTTTTCCCATTTCACCCATTTTAATAGTCTCGCATTCAACTGTTTCCAGACATAACTGTCGCTGGGCACATGCGTTCCGTCCGCCGCCATAACGCCAATGCAATGTTATGCGTTCGTGCTAATGTTCGCAAAATCCCATAGAGGTTCTATATCATTTTATTTTTATTCAAAAGAATTAATACCCGGCTGCTCCACCGTCAGGACTTGAGGAATCTGAATATCCAATATAGACTTTGAATTTAGGATCGTATGTGATGCCCATAAGGGAACCTAAATTGCCAACTGCTCGCAGATGATGCCCCATAGCTTCAAGTGAATGTTTTGTATCGGGTGACATTAAGTTTTTTTCATAAGCAATTACATCAGGTAGCCATTGCTCATGAATTTTCATTGCTTCTATAGCTTTGTCAATTTGCATGTCGTA
>JANOYH010000156.1:0-26904 GCA_031428775.1 Bacteroidota bacterium | reverse complement strand
TGGATCAGGAAACTCACTCGTAGCAAGGTATTGCTCCAAAACGTCTTGATTAATAAGTTCTGGATTAATCTTTCCAGAAGCTACATCAATACCTATTTGTTTAACCGCATTAACCAATTCCCAACGGCTGCTATAACTTAGGGCTAAAATGACATTTAAACCCGTATTATGGCTAGTCATTTCAAGTGCCTCGTTTAATTCTTCGTGTGCGTCATTGGGCAAAAGGCTCAAATCTCCAATTACATGGAGCCTGATGTTATTTTTATTCAAAACCGGCACTTCTTTGTGTATAGTGTCTATAAAAAGCGACATCAAGCCTTCCACTTCTTTTTTGGGACGATCCCAATTTTCTGTACTAAACGCATACAATGTCAGGTATTCAATACCCAGCTCTGCACAACCTTCTACTATAATGCGTACACTTTCAACCCCATGGAAATGCCCATACAGTCGCTCTTGTCCCTTTTCTTCTGCCCAACGGCCATTCCCATCCATAATGATAGCAATATGGCGGGGTAAGCGTTCTTTTTTTATTTTAGCAATGAGGTCTTCCTGCATGGTTTACCCTTCATTTAGGGTGCGAAATTAACAAAAACGGCGGTGTTCAAGGGAATTAATTAGCAAAATCACCCAAATTAACGCGTTGGAGTAGGGCAACGATAGCTTTGTAGGTTAAAAGCCATCCCTACTTGAACCGTAATAAACGCGTCTTTTTGCAAGCTATTTCCACGCTGGCGGCCTTTTATGCCAATAGAAGTGCCTGTTTCATAACTTCTGTCTTGTAATAAAAAAGCAGTGGATGGTGAGCCATCAGGTAATGCGGGAAAGGCATCTGGGGCATAGGAACTACTCACATCGTCTAAATAATCGGTATTAGTAAAACGATATACTACTTCTCCAAATACATTGATTCTTTCATTAAGTGCATATTTGATCCCTAATCCAAATGGAATGGTCATTGCAATAGGACTATAGGGAATCCTGTCAGGATAAAGTGAACTTCCCTGACCTTCTGTATTCAAGGGTCTCAGCAAGTGCTTTTCTCCATTCAGATAGGCATAAGGGTCAAATGACATAACACCCAAACCAAGACTGATATAGGGTGTGTACTTAAATTCATCAAAACCAGGAATGAATTTAAAAAAATTAAAATCGCCCGAAACGCTTAGCTCCCACACATTGCTATTAAAGCTAAGATTACGCTGTACTTCAGTTGCATTTGTACTGTATTTATCAGAATAGCCAAGCATTGCATAGCTTCCGGAAATTTTTACACCGATATAATTATTGAGTTGTTTTCTAAAAAAAAGACTGCCCGCAAATTTGGGTCGATTGATGCGAGTGCCGGTATTGAGGTCGCCAAAATAATGTCCCACTCCCAATGAAAACCCGTATTCCCCTTGGTGCACATAGCTTTCCATACTCTGCGATTTTGCAGTGAATGTAATAACGGAGAATAAAATGAAAACTGCAATTCTAGTACGCATCTGATGATTGGATCTGATTACTGTAAAATAGCATCAATTTTTTTGAACAAAAAGTTAATTTCTTTTATCTAGTCCCCACGTCAGCTTCGTTCTCAATGTAGAAAGGAAATTATTCTCGTTCAACCTAGCCAGGTTTACATAAAAATTTTCTTTTCTCACCGCCAATTGTATGGTCTTGTTCACTATTTCTCTCCTAGCATCAAGCGCACAAATAAATTGATCGGCCCTTCCTTCCACTTCAAATGAAATCACGTTTGAATCTGGTACTACGATGGAACGCACGTTTAGGTTGTGTGGTGCTACAGGCGTGATTACAAAACTGGATGATTCTGGAAATACAATAGGTCCATTGCAGCTCATATTATATCCTGTGGAGCCAGTTGGAGTGGACACAATCAACCCATCGGCCCAATAAGTGTTCATAAATTCTCCATTCAAATAGGTATGAATCTTCACCATGGGTGAGATATCGCGTTTGTGAATAGCAAATTCGTTGAGTGCAAAGGGGACTTCTCCAAAAAGTGGTTCATTGGAATCTAAGTGAATGAGGGTGCGCTTTTCAATGATAAAAGTTCTATTGATCAGCGCATCAACGGCTATAGAAAGTTCATTTCTACTAATGCTGGCCAAGAAACCTAAACGCCCAAAATTGATCCCTAAGATGGGGATATTTTTTTGTCGAACTAAAGTAACCGCATCAAGCATGGTTCCATCACCACCCAAGCTAATCAAGATATCAATGTCATTGCTTAACTGGGCTGAATTATAAAAGGGGATTAATTTTTCTTGTATACTTTGAGAAAAAGAAAATTGTTCCAATAATTGGTGAAAAATCAGGATCTGTGTATCATGCCGCATCAGCTCTTCTAACAATAACTGGATGGGATTCTCTTGTTCAAAATCTAGACCGCGACTGTAAATGGCTATTTTCATCTCTATAATTATGTGGTGCAAAAGGCACTAGAAATCATTTCTGCTATGTAAATATAAGCCATCTACGCCTAGCTGGTTAAAGCTATATTCAATTTTAAATACAAAATCGTAAATAGAAACGATGTCAATTCCAAAGCCATAAGTGTACAAAAACTTATTATTGAGTGTATTTGAAGGGGCTTGATTTTTTATATTTGCATAGCCTAGGTCAGTAAATGCTTTTATATAAATGCGCACAGGAATGCGATCGTGTGTTTTGCTTTTGATGGGGTTTTTGATTTCGAATCCCAGTAGTTTCTGGTGTACGGTTGACCTTAACATAACCCCTTTCAATCCATCTACAACATTGTATTCCAAGCCCCTCATTTGAAAATTTCCATACCCTAATAAACGTTGATCTGTAAATGCGGCTTTATCAGGAAACTTCCATTGTGCGGTACCTTCAAAGTGTAAAAATGAGTTTTTGGCTAGGGGTATTGCATACACTGCTCTGGCATTGAACATCCATAAATTACTCTCGCCCCAAAGTCCTCGTTTATAGATATTCCCTTCAAACATGAATCCATTTGTAGGATAAAAATTGATATCGGCATGATAGTATTTAAATTTATAATTGAAATCTACATACTTGAAACGTGTTTGATTATTAGCGTAATAGTTTGGCGTTAGCACCAAAACGCTATCGCTCACTGTTTCATCATTATACGAAATTCTAAAAGAATGCCTTTGACTAAAAGCTGGTCGATAGGTATACGTAAAATCTGCTCTAAATTGTTTTCGTAGGAATTGTTCCTCCTTATTAAAAAATAATTGTTTGTTATTGCCAGTAGCAAAATTTACTTCTTTTTGAGTGAGGTAACCAATGCCAACATTGATGCCACTTTTTAATTTTTTGTCGATATAGGGCAGGTCGTACCTCAAGTTAACCTGTTGTGTATATCCGGCAATTAACCAAACGTCTAAATTATCTTTTCGGCCGGTAACATTGTTTTGTGTAAACTTGATCCCATAATTCACCCTTTCAAGGCTTTTGTTTTGATCAACCCACCACTGATTAAAGTTTCTGTCAACTAGTCTAAAATATATTAGGGGGAAAAAATACCATCTTTCTTTCAATTCTATGGTCATTTCCACCGTAGAGTCTGATAAGATGGGCGTAATTTTTGCATCCACAAATAAGCTAGTATTGATCAATTGTTGGCGCGACCATTCCACATCATTACGTAGTTTCATTTTAGATTGATTAGTGCCTACTTTGAAGGAGAGCTCTCTCAATATAATTTGTGGTCTAGTTTTTTTATTACCAATAATGGTAATTTTTGTAACGCGCAAAGAATCATTCAATGAAGTTGCATCTTGTGCACAAAGGGGCAATGAGGATTGAAAAATTAAACAAAAAAATAAAATCCCAGTTAACCGCATCGCAAATGACTGAATTGAAAGATGGTAAATTTAAGGGATTGTGCTGATGCTGTTATACATTCAAGTAAGCCAACAAATGATTGTAGTTATCTTTCAGTTCATTTAGAAAGGCTTCTTCACCAAAATAATAGCGCACTACATATTCATATCTTTGAAAAGTAGCTACAATGGCAGACACTTCAATTTTGTTCACTTTTAGGGTAATGATCACAAGTCCAGTTTCTGCTTCAATAAAAGTATTACACTGAGTAATCAAGGCGTCATTGGTTTCAACCAGCCTACTAATTTCTCCAAACGAGTAATTGCGTTTAGAAATTTCCAATACTATTAAACCACCTTTCTCTTCTGTTCCAACAAATCTTGAAAGCTGGTATAACAAAACGGTTGTAGTAATAACGCCTAATAGTTCTAACTGTTCATTGACCACTGGTATCAGGGAAAGCTCTCTTTCAGATGCCATTTTTAAAGCCACCAAAAAATGCTCTTCTCCTTTTATGGAAAGCGGAAGCAAGTATGCTTCAATGGAAGCGATGATTCCAGCATCTGCTACATCTAATAAATCTGCTTTAGCTACCAACCCTATATAATGGTCTTCGTTCATTACACAAAGGTGTTGCACGTCATATTCATCCATCAATTGCAATGCAATAGACACTTTATCTATCAGGCGTACAACGGGGAAACCGGTATGTAGTATTTGGGACGCTAACATGCTTTCAATTAATATAGAACCACCACAATTTAAGCAGGGTTTGCAGAACGTTCATTCAATTTATTCAGAAATTCTTCCAGAATTCTGTTAAAATCTTGTGCTTGTTCCATCATGGGTGCATGACCACATTTGTCAATAAAATGGAGCTCACTGTTGGGAATTAGTTTTTTAAACTCTTCTCCAACAAAAGGTGGGGTGATAATATCGTTATTACCCCAAATGAGTAAAGTGGGCTGTTTGATTTTACTAATCTCTTCGCCCATATTATTCCGAATAGCACTCTTTGCCAAAGAAATAATCTTGATCACTTTGATACGATTATTGGTGATTTCAAACACTTCATCCACCAATTCTTTAGTGGCCGTGTTTGGATCATAAAACGTTACTTGGGTTTTCTTTTTGATGTATTCGTAGTCGCCTCGCTTCGGATAAGTATCTCCCATTCCATTTTCAAACAAGCCGCTACTCCCTGTCAAAATCAAAGACTTAATTCTTTCTGGGTGTTTTAAGATATGAACCAATGCCACGTGTCCACCAAGCGAATTACCCAATAAATGAATATTTTCATAGCCACGTAATTCAATGAATTTGTGGACGTGTTTTTGCAGTCCGCCAACAGTTGTATGAAAGATATCCAGTTCAAATAGAGGCAATAGGGGTACAATTACTTTGTACTTGCCTTTGAAGTGTTCCACCAAATCAGCAAAATTACTCAATGCCCCAAATAAACCGTGTAAGAGTAAAAGTGGCTCTCCCTTTCCTTCTTCTATAAATTTGAATTTTTCCTGCTGTTTTATTTCGTAATCCATGGTATAATTTCTAATCGGCAACTTTTAATCCCAAAATCACTAATGCGTAGTTTTAAAACGCAATTTTCCGCACAATCGTATCCTTAACATGCAAAATACTGATTTTAAGGTAAAACAGACCAATATCCCGCATTATCAAAAGAAATGAGGAAGTTGTTATTTCCCCAATCTTCCAAAAAATGCGGACAGCTCTTCCAATACATTCTTCATCATTGGTAATAGGTATGAAAAAAGATCCATCACTGCTGGTCCAATTGGTTCTAGATAATGATATGTTTTTGAATCGCTTAAGTTGACTGTATTAAGTAATTGTAATTTGTTGGCATAGAATAATAGGATGCTAAATAGGGTCAAGTATAGGGCGCTATATAAAATGATCCCTGCCAACTTATTAAACCATCCTAGGAAGGCCATTTCAAAAGCAGTTTGAATTACAGCTGCAGCCATCCGCACCAACAACCAAACCCCAATTAAGATCAACAAAAAAGCTACAAAGGGCAACCATCCTGCAGCAATTTGTGTATAGGATGCTAGGCTTCTTGCAACAATAGCAGATAATTTTAATGCGGCGGCCATGCCGATAATGATTCCCAAAAAAGAGAATGCTGCCACTACCAGACCATTTTGTATGCCTTTATAGATGGCAAATACCAGCAGAATAATACAAATTAGGTCTATGATCATTTTATAAAAATTGGCTATTTTTCAATCCTTACAGCATCTTTATCCTAAAAGTGATTTCACAGCGGCTGAAATGGCTTTGCCTTCTGCTTTACCTTGTAATTGTTTTGATGCAACACCCATCACTTTGCCCATATCTTTAGCACCTTCGGCACCAACTGCTGCAATAATTGCTTTCACTGCGGTTGTTAATTCTTCGGCTGACAATTGTTGCGGTAAAAATTTTTCTATCACGGCAATTTCTTCAGTCTCTTTTTGAGCTAAGTCGGGTCGATTCTGTGTTTGATAGATCTCTAAAGAATCCTTGCGAGATTTCACCAGTTTTTGCAAGAGTTTCACCTCTGTTTCTTCATTGATGGCTCCATTGGCACCTGGATCTGTTTTTGCTTTAATGATCTCAGCTTTGATGGCACGTAGGCCTCTTAAACTGGCTTCATCTTTTGCTTTCATGGCGTCTTTCAAAAGACCCATCACGGCTATTTCTAAACTCATCTGATTGGATTTATTTGTTTTCTTTTAATTGAATGTCTCTGAATTTTTTATAAAAGTCTTTGGCGTAAGATTTCATCTCATTAACCAATGCATCTTGTTGTGTGGCGCGCATAAAAGTATCGGCCATACCCATAAAAGTTTGGTAGTAGAAATCGGCCATCTCGTCTACCATCATGTCTTTGGTCCATAGGTCTATGCGCAAGGCCGACTTATCCTGGGCGTCCCAAAAAGCAACCATCATTGATTTTGCGGATTGCGTCATGTCGGCAGTACTGTCAGAAGCCTTCCATTGAATCTCGCTTGGAACTTTGTTTTCATCCAGGAGAATGTCTATTGAAATAGTTGATTTGTGCATCGTCATTGATTTTTAAAAACAGCTACAAAACTACGTTTTATCTGTTCAAACTCATTTTTTGGATAATAGAACTATGTTTTCCCAAACCTGATCAGCAGTTTTATCCCAACTAAAAGCTGTGGTTCTCTGGAGTCCTTTTTCAATCTGCGTATTTCTAACTGTCTCGTCTTTATATAATAACAACATCTGTTTGGCAATTGCATCCGGGTCATTCGGCGATGCATAAAGTGCGGCATCTCCACCTACTTCAGGTAAACTACTGGTATTACTAGCAATGACGGGTACACCCGATTGCATGGCTTCTATTACAGGCAAACCAAAGCCTTCAAATAAACTTGGATACACCAAAGCATATGCAGATGCAGTGATTTTTGCCAGTTGTTCATCGCTAAGAGTGCCTAACAAATGAACGTCGTCTCGATATTTATAGGTTTTTAGTTTTTCAACTAAGTCGTCATATTTCCAAGCCAATCTACCCGCCACCACCAGTTTCATATTACTTTTCTGCCATTTTTTAAAAAGGGAGAAAGCCTTCAAAAGGTTCATCAGGTTTTTGCGGGGTTGTATACCTCCCACAAATAAGAAATATTCTCTTCCATCTGCATAGCTGGCTTTTGTGGCTTCTTTTTCTTCCCAACTAATGGGTTTAAAAATTTCTCTGGCAGCACCATACACTACTTCTATTTTGTTTGTTTCAATAGGATAATGCGCTAAAAAATCCTGCTTAGAAAAATTAGAAACAGTGAGTACTTTTTTTGCCTTCTGTAAAAATCCTGGGGTGAACCATTTATAATAAAGTAGTTGGTGCCAGGAAATAGATTTGGGAAAGTGAATGAATGCCAGATCGTGTACCACCAATAGTTGTGGGATGCTCGTTGTATTGCTGCAAAATCCATAGGGTTGTACCCATACATCGGGTCGATATTTTCTTAGCGCAGACGGAGCAGAAATATTATACCAGTAAAGAAATGCAGCTACATGACGGGCAGGAGGCCCTACCACTATTGGTTTGCAGTTAGGGGCAAAAACAAATTGGGGGTCGAATGGTCGATCGAAGACCAAGAGGAAAGCGTGTTCGGGATGTTGTTTGGCGAGTCGGCTGAAAACTTCCTGCACAAACCAACCATAGCCTTCCATCCGTCCTTGTTGAAGAAATATTGCATTCACCGCTATGAGCATGGGGCAAAGCTAGGGTAATGATAGAAAATATTTAACCAGAAATGCTAATGAACATTTTTAGTTATTTCATCAATGTCAATATCGTCATTTTCATCTTTGGGTTTGGTGTAATCATTATTTAATTTCTTTTCAAAGTCGGTTTCGTCTTTTTGATTACGAAATATGAGGAAAACCAATAATGCTATTGCCAAAATTCCAACTATTAGAATAATTGTCCAGTTCATAAAGTGCCTTTTAGTATGCTGTTAATTTCAGCAACTAAAGGTTTATTTATTTGCTTCCCTTTTATTACATAATTATGAAAAAATGTATCATCATTCACAGTTATAAGACCTGCTTAATATTCATAAAACCCTTTCCCCGTCTTCTTACCCAAATTTCCTTCTGCAACTTTTGCTGCCTGAATGGGTGATGGTTGCAAACGCTCAGGTTGGCCTAATGCATTATAAACAATTTCACTTACCCCGTAATTAATATCAATGCCAATTAGATCCATCAGTTTAAAAGGACCCATTTTAAAACCACTGGCTTCTAACACCTTGTCGATGGTCTCTATACTCGTTTCCCCTTCTTGCAATAGTTGCATCGATTCTAAATAATAAGGTCTTGCTACCCTATTCACTATAAATCCTGGTGAGTCTTTGCAGATTACGGGGGTCTTTCCCATTTTTAGGCAAATGGCTTCCAGTAGTTTGATTACTTGTTCGTTTGTTTCCGTGCCTTGCACAATCTCCACCAATTTCATAATGGGCGCTGGGTTGAAAAAATGCATGCCAGCAAAACGGGATGGGTGTTCCAGTTCTGAAGCGATTTGTTGGATGGAGATGGAAGACGTATTCGTTACAAATAGGGTATTGATTAGGTTAATCTCTTCTAACTGCTGAAATAGACTGATTTTGGCTGATAATTTCTCGATGATGGCTTCAATGATCAAGTTAGCCTGGCAATCTAAAATGTTGGTGGTATAAATCATCCGGTTATGGAAATCCTCATTTGCTTCCTCCGATATTTTTCCTTTATCAACAAGACCAGCCCATGATTGTTGGATACTTAGCTTGGCGCGATCCAATACTTCTGCATTCAAATCAAATAAGATGGTAGTAAATCCAGCTTGGGCGGCAACCATGGCTATTCCAGAACCCATTGTTCCAGCCCCACAAACACAGACCTTCTTGATTTGATGCATGCTTTTTTTACAAACTTAACCATTGTTGCATTAGTTGCCATGCTTTCCCCAGTTTAAGGCATCTTTTCCACCGTTGCCCAACCTCTGTTACACTTGCAGCTTAGTTGTACTACTTTTATACTATGGCAGAGCCCTTGCAACAACTTGATTTATTCGGATTTCCTATCAATCCAGCCCCACAAAAGGTTAAGAAAGAGCGTGGTCAACCACCAGTTGTAGCAGCACCAAGCGAAGCATCTAATGTACAAACTACCCCTGCATCTACTATAATTGCATCAATCCCTGCATTAGGAACAGCACCAACAGTTGTTTATGAAAATGAAAATATTGGTATCCGCATCAAAGCAAAAAAAATACTCGATAGCACGAAACCCAATAAACGCGGCAGGAAATCTTTCCGTGAAATGGATACGGAACTCGACTTAATTGACGTACCAGAAGAAAGTATATTGAACCAAAAATTATATTATAGTATCAGTGAAGTAGCGGGATGGTTTAAAGTGAATACCTCCCTTCTTCGTTACTGGGAAAATGAATTCGACATATTACAACCGCGCAAAACAAGAAAAGGCGATCGCCTATTTAGGGTTGAAGATGTTAAAAATTTACAATTAATTTATTTTCTACTCCGACAAAGAAAATTCAGCATTGAGGGTGCAAAAAATTACCTCAAAAACAATAAAGCCCAAGCAGATATGCAGGCTCAATTGGTTCAATCTCTCACCAAATTCAAGAACTTCTTACTGGAATTGAAATCGAATTTAACTGCATGATAAAGATTCTTTTTTTTGCTTGCTTTAGCTGCTTCCTATTATCCTCTTGCGTTAGTTCTAAACTTTCCAATCAACCCAATTACAAAGTAGTTCCCGATACTGCTACAAAAGTATTGAGAGGAATCATCAACAGACAGATCCTAGAAAGCGATACCAGTTTTTCTTGGTTTGCCGATAACAAACGCTATGGCGATGCTGATATTTCTGCAGTGCTTGCTTTGAAAAAAAATGGCGCTAAGTGTAGCTTTGTAGTGCTCTCTGGAACTTGGTGCCACGACTCGCAAAATCTTGTCCCCAAGTTTTATCGCCTCATGGATGCAGGAGGAATACCGGATAGCAAGATTACCCTGATTGCATTAGATAGAAACAAAACAACCGTTCAAAATTTGCATAGTAAATATCAAGTAAAAGCCGTTCCCACTTTTATTGTATTGGTTGATGGTAAAGAGGTGGGTCGCGTTTTAGAACACGGCAAAACAGGTTATATGGAAAAAGAATTGGGAGAAATTATTGCTGTTCAATAGTGCGCATCAAACAACGGTAGATTAAACATTCTTCACCAATACTACCGTGTTAATAGCCGCCAATTCAATCTGCTTATTTTCTAAACTACTCATTAAATCTAGATTGATAGCACCCCTTGTGTCATTAAAATCATCGATACTCTGTTCCACCCCCGTAAAATATTCTAGTGTAATTATATGCGCCTGTTTGCCCGTTTCAGAAAAAAACAAAGCATAATTTTCTATGTCCACATGATTTTGCAAATAGCTTTTTGTCTCTTTCATCCATTCGCAGATTTGATTTGCAGTAGTCGTTAGTTTTAATTCTAATCGAACTTCTACTTTTCTCTGAAAGCGAACACTCAAATTTTCAATGACCGTATCCACCATTTGTTTATTGGGTACAGATACCAATGTTTTATCCAAGGAACGGATTCTTGTACTCCTCAATCCAATTTTCTCTACATTACCATAAAAGGTTGCGCCTTTAATTAAATCGCCCGTCATAAATGGCTTGTCAAAGAAAATAATAAAAGAGGCAATCAGGTTCTCCATGCTTTCGCGCATGGCTAGTGCAATAGCAGCACCTAGAATACTTAATCCAGTAAGGAGGTTGCTTACGTCTTTATTAAAAGAGAAATGAAAGATCATCAGCACCCCAATTATGACAAGGATTACTTTAAAAAAGTCTTTGAAAAAAACTATCAATTGATTGTCGGCTTGATCTAAAGTGATATTGGCTTTGTCCTCTAGAATCAAAGCAATAAAATCTATAACCCTCAAGCAAAGCCAGATAAACAAAATGATCAATAAACCATTGCCAAGAGAGTCTATCAATTGACGAAACGTGATATGATAAATGGTAAAATCTAAGTCGCTCGGGAATTTCAATTTGTCAATGGCTATCAATGATACCAATAACAACAAAAACATATCCAATGGCTGAACTACCAAGTCATAAAATAATTGTTTGTTTATTTTCTTGCCCGCTTTTCCAACCATTTTGTATAAAAGACTAGCAAAATATTTTGATACCAATCGCTTGCAAATAAATGATAGCAATATGATGCCCATTACCAATAAATAGTTAGCGATCTTATTGTCTAGAAATACAGTCTGTAAAATTTGTTTCATTTGCTTTTCTTAACTTAACACTAAGTCCCATTCTCAATGAATCATTTATCCCATTGATGCAATGCCAATTTTTCCCCATCAAAACTTGCATAGGTAAAATTACGAATCCAATCACCCAAATTGATATAACTACTCGTTTCACTAAGTGGCAGACTTATAGGATAATGCCTATGTCCAAAAATAAAATAATCCACCTTCGTTGTTTTGAGGTACTCTTTTGAATACACAATTAACCATTCATTTTCTTCTCCTAGAAATGTGGCGTCTGCATCACCCGTTTTCTCTCTGCTCTTTCTACTCAAATAATTTGCCAAACCAATTCCCCAATCGGGATGCAGTTTCCCGAACAACCACTGGCAGACAGGATTCCGAAATATTTTTTTAATGAATTTAAATCCATGATCGCCCGGACCAAGCCCATCACCATGTGCTATATAAAAAGATTTGCCATTGCGCACAAAAGTCTTGGGCTCAAAATAAACGGGGATATTTAATTCTTCCATAAAATAATCGCGCATCCACATATCGTGATTACCCACAAAAACGTGTATGGGAATACCTTTATCCGATAGCTCAGCTAATTTACCTAAGAGCCTTGTAAACCCCTTTGGTACCACTTTATTGTATTCAAACCAGAAGTCGAATAGATCGCCTACAATAAAAATTTCTGCTGCTTTGTCTTGTATAGAATGGAGAAATGCCACCAATTTTTTTTCACGAACTAAACTCTGTGCATGATTGGGAGCACCCAAATGAAAATCCGACAAAAAATAGATGTTTTTCCCAGCTGCCAACTCCATATTATCCCTTTTTTTGTTGTTGGTGCAGGTAAGCCAATACATCGCCATTAGCAATAATTGGTTTATTTTCTATTGACCAATTAAACCAGTACACCCAAGCTAGTTCCTTCCCATATGGTGTGATTACTTCCACCTGTTCTCTTCTAAATGATTGGTTTGCTTCATCAGGTTCAGTGTTGATTCCTTCGTAGTCATCTAACTGTTCAATGGCCCAAAAAAATTCTTCAGGGTCTTTGATCTTATACAATTCTCCCACCAAAAATGCGTCTTTTTCACTAGGAATTGCTGCGGGGTATTCGCCCATATCATAAAGTAATCCACGTACTTTTGAGGCTGAAACCAATTTGAAATACCTACTGATATATTCATAGGCCGGCGATTCAAAACCACTGCGTAGTGAACCATACACAAAAATCTGGTGAACGGGTAATGGTGCCATAGTATAAAGATACAAGCAAACGCTTATTGTCTCTCTAGCAAAAAGCAAAAAACTTCCTTCGGGCCATGAACGCCAACCACTAAGGTTTTCTCTATGTCGGCTGTTCTACTCGGACCCGATGCCAGCGTTATCAAAGAGGGAAGCTCTAATCGATAGCGATCAATTAGGCTATTAAAGCCGTCTGAAATGTCATAGACCAATTGATCGGTATAGGCCACACAGATATGAACTGGGGCATAGACACTAACGGTTCTTCCACTAGGCTGGCCGCTACTTAACAACATACTACCTGTTCTTGCAATCAATTGCTCACAATAAGTGATAGATGCATCACATGTAGCTAAATCTGTTGCAGTATGATTAGTAAACCCTTTTTCTGTAAGTATGCTTTTTAATGATTCCTCCACGCAAAAGACATTGGCCCATTTACGCTGAGCCGCTAATAGATTCAACTGTACCGCCAATTCCGCTTCATTTTCACAATAAGAAAAACGGCCTTGAAGTTGCGTGAAATTCTCCGCAAAACTGATCTCTAAATCTTGTAGGGAGGGTTGAAAAACAGTCTCTTTTCCTTCACTGGAAGGAAAAGGAACAGGCACTGGTTGCTTCAGTGCCTGTTTAATCCTGTTTAAAATATTTTCTCTAGCGTTATTAGCCATTGCTTTAACTTATAGTGCTGTTTCCAGATTCATTGTCAACCGAAATGATTGGAAAAATGGGTAATTCACTGGGTACTGGTGGAATAGGTACTTCCAAAATCTTTTTCTCTTCAAATGGTCGTTTACCAATCAATTCTTCCACATCTGATTTATGCAATACCTCTTTATCCAATAATTCTTTGGCTAGCAATTCTACTTCTTTACTTCTTTCACGTAAAAGTGACAGTGTACGTTGATAGGCTTCACTCACCAATTTACGAACCTCATCGTCAATCATTTTACCGGTCTCTTCGCTAAAAGGTTTGGTAAAAGTATTTTCTTGCGATGGATCATAGAAACTGATATTGCCAATCTTTTCGTTCATACCATAAGTGGTAACCATAGAATAAGCCATCTTAGTTATCTGTTGCAAGTCGTTAGATGCACCAGTAGAAATTTTCTTAAAGAAGATCTCTTCTGCTGCCCTTCCACCCAATGTCATACACAACTGATCAATCAATTGTTCGGTAGTATACAAGTATTGTTCTTTGGGCGTGTACTGCGCATAACCCAATGCTGCCGTGCCTCTTGGAACAATGGTTACTTTCAACAATGGATATGCGTGTTCCAAAAACCATCCGCATATAGCATGTCCGGCTTCGTGATAGGCAATCACTTCTTTTTCGTCTGGAGAGATGATTTTATTCTTTTTCTCAAGACCACCAATCACACGATCAATTGCGTCTTGGAAATCGCTCATATCAACTGCTAGCTTGTCTTTTCTTGCTGCAATCAATGCGGCTTCATTACAAACGTTGGCAATATCGGCACCTGCAAATCCTGGCGTTTGTTCCGCCAATTTATGAATATCCAAAGTCTCAGATATTTTAATGGCCATCAAATGCACTTTAAAAATGGCTTCTCTTCCTACCACATCAGGGCGGTCAATGGAGATTTGTCTGTCGAACCTTCCTGGACGCAATAAAGCCGAATCCAATACATCAGGGCGATTGGTTGCTGCAAGGATAATAATACCCGTGTCACCTCCAAAACCATCCATCTCTACCAATAATTGGTTCAACGTGTTCTCGCGCTCGTCGTTGCTCATCATGGCATTTCTACCACGGGCACGTCCAATTGCGTCAATTTCATCTATAAAAATAATACAAGGCGCTTTTTCACGAGCTTGCTTAAACAAGTCCCTTACCCTACTGGCACCCACACCCACAAACATTTCCACAAAATCACTTCCGCTTAAGCTAAAGAAAGGAACCTGCGCTTCACCCGCCATGGCTTTTGCCAACAAGGTTTTACCTGTACCAGGAGGTCCAATTAACAATGCCCCTTTAGGAATCTTACCACCCAAGGAAGTATATTTTTTGGGATTTTTTAGGAAGTCTACAATCTCCATTACTTCCACTTTTGCTTCGTCCAATCCAGCTACATCTGAGAATGTGATATTTACTTTGGCGCCTTTATCAAATAAAGTTGCTTTTGACTTACCAATATTGAAAATGCCACCCGGACCACCACCGGCTCCACCGCCACCACCCATCTTGCGCATGAGCAATACCCAGGCAGCAATGATGATGAGTAAGGATAAAATGGTATTCGCAACAGGGCCAAACCATTCGCCTTCGTCGTTTGTGTTTTCGGGCACTTCCGTCATGTTATTGGCGCGATAGAATTCTTTCAGTCCATCGTTAAAACTTTTCCAATCGGTTACCTTAAACTCAAAAATGGGAACTTCTTTAAACTTTTCCTTGTTGATGGGTTTTTTGGCAAATTTCTGCACATAGAATTCTTTGGAAAGGCTATCCTGCTTGATATACACCCTAACCACTTCTTTGTTTCTAACAAGATCCAGTTTTTGAACATCGCCTTTAGAAAGCATATTCTGTTTGAATTCCTGCTCGGTTGTGCGGGTAATATCTGGTGTGAAATTCCACAAATTAGTAGACAATAATACTACCGCAACAATACCATATATCCAATAAATATTGAATTTTGGTCCCTTACGTGGACTATCCCCTTTATCGTTCTGAATGTTGAATTTTTTATTTTCCTGTGACATAGCTTAATCCTCTAGTGAATAATGAATAGAACAATGACTATTTATCTTTTGTTGCTTATTGTTATGTTATTTATCCTCCTGCTCCTTATGCAAGACCGCGTCTGCATCACTCCACATTTCTTCCAGTTTATAAAATTTTCTGGCTTCCGGCTGCATCACGTGTACTACCACATTCACATAGTCAATCAAAGCCCAAGAACCAGTTATTCTCCCTTCATGCTTATAGGGAAGTTCACTACAAAGTTCCCTTACTTTTTCTTCTACAAAGTCACATATAGCTTTTACCTGTGTAGTGGAAGTAGCATGACAAACCACAAAAAAATCTGCTGCAGCTTCGGGAATTTTTCTAAGATCGAGACTTATTACGTCTTCGCCCTTCTTGTCTTGAATTGCCTTGATGATTGTTTTGAAAATTCTAGAATTGCGATTAAGGCGAGTAACCGTAGATTTTGAGCGACTATTTAAAACAGAAAGCGTTGCCAATAGAATGATAAGATTTAAAAGTGATTAGTACTAAAAGCTACCTTCGTCAAAAATAGTAATTCTTTGTTACCTATTAATGCTAAAACTATTATTGGCGCTTCATTTTTAGAATTATATGAAGTTGATAGTACCAACATCTATGCCATTGACAAGGTTCAAGCTAATTTGGCTGCTCATGGATCTGTGTTCTTTACCCATTTTCAGACTGAGGGAAAAGGACAGCGTGGCAAAAAATGGTTGGCCCAACCCAGTGCTAATATACTAATGTCGGTAGTGATAGATAGTAGTTTCTTGCTTGTTAGTCAGCAATTTGCCCTAAGTATCATGACTTCCTTGGCCTGTCTTAGCTTTTTTAAAGCCCATGCAGGCAATGAAACTTCCATCAAATGGCCAAATGATTTGTTTTGGCGTGACAGAAAGGCAGGGGGCATTCTGATTGAAAACCATATTAAAGGCAATAACTGTCAGTATTCTATTCTTGGAATAGGCATCAATATCATGCAAACCACTTTTGAACCTAGTCTAGAACACGCTGTTTCATTAAAACAGATCACGGGAAAAAACTATGATATAGTAGCACTTGCTAAGTTGTTCTGTGTTGAATTAGAAAACAGATACAAAGCTTTGTTAAAGGGTGGTATGATACAGCAATTAGAAGAATATAATGCAGTCTTATACAAAAAGGATTGTAAAGTAATGCTGAAAAAAGGAAGCCAAGTATTTCATCCCATCATTAAGGGCGTTAGCGCAAATGGAAAGCTTTTAGTCAATCAAGGATTTGATTATGAAGTTGATTTTGGAGAAGTGATTTGGGTTTTGCCATAGAAAACTTTGCCAACTGCATTCCCTTTCAACAATGTAATTTGCAGCCGAAAATAATTCTATATGTCTGGTATCCGATTAACCCAATTTTCACATGGTGGTGGTTGTGGTTGTAAAATTGCCCCTTCCGTTTTGAGTAATATACTTAAATCGTCTTTGATTGCACCCGATAATAAAATGCTCTTAGTGGGTAACACCAGTAATGACGACGCTGCTGCGTACGACCTTGGAAATGGAACAGCCCTAATCAGTACCACTGATTTTTTTATGCCGATTGTTGATGACGCTTTTTCTTTTGGAAAAATAGCCTCTGCCAATTCCATCAGCGATGTGTACGCAATGGGTGGAAAGCCTATTATGGCCATCGCCATTTTAGGATGGCCCGTTGAAAAACTTCCAGCCGAACTTGCACAACAAGTATTGGAAGGAGCAAGAACCATTTGTATGGAAGCGGGTATTCCATTGGCGGGTGGGCATAGTATCGATAGTCCTGAACCCATATTTGGACTTGCCGTTAGTGGCTTGGTTGATATCTCCAACCTCAAAAAAAATAATACGGCCCAAGAAAACGACTTACTCTTCTTAACCAAACCAATTGGCGTGGGCATACTTGCTACAGCCCAAAAAAGAGAAAAAATTAGTCAAGAACATTTAGACCAATTAATCAAACAACTAACCACACTCAATAAAGCTGGCGAAGCCCTTGGCAAAATTCCAGGAGTGCATGCCATGACCGATGTTACAGGCTTTGGATTGATTGGTCACCTGATAGAAATGGCCGAAGGTAGCGGACTTAGTGCAGAAATAACTTATGCCGATGTATCCATTTTAGCATCCGCTAAAATTTACCAACAACAAAAAATTGGCCCCGATGCCACTTTTCGCAATTGGAATAGCTATAGTGCTAAAGTTGGTTTTGCAACAGGGGTTAATGTAATGGAAGCTTTTCATTTATTGCCAGACCCACAAACCAATGGCGGATTGTTGGTGTCTGTATCTCCATCTGCAGTTGATCAAGTATTGGCTGTTTTTAATTCTTTTGGATTGGAAGCTTTTTGCAAACCAATTGGGAAAATGGTTGCCAAAGGAGAGAAAACGGTTCAAGTGCTTTAATAAACATCTCAACTAGAAAACCATATTCCCCTTATTCTTTATTTGCTCATTAGTTAATTCAACCACAAGTTGAACACCGGTAATTCCATTCACCATTTGTTTAATCCATTTACAGCGTTCATCTTCAACTAGATCGCCTTTCATCAACCAAAGAAAATCGATATGCCTAAATTCAGGCAGCAAATATTCACCATCAAATTGGTTGTGATAAATAAAATGCTGCAAGAAACTATTTGGTTCGTTGGACTGATATACAGAGAAAAAATAGTTTCGATCTTTTTTCCTCAAATGAATATCAATATCAGTATTGAGTCTGAATTGATATCCCATCAGGTTGTTTAAATGCAAACAAAACTGATAGCTTTTTATGGGTGCGATAATGCCTAATAAGCGCGTATCATCAAAGAAGTCGTCGTTTATCTCATCAATATTTAAGCGCAGTTTTTGCGACATGTTTTTGCATTAAAATTGAACGTTAAACGTTTTTTCTTCAGTGCCCCTCATAATGCGTAGTGTTGTGCTATCGCCTTTTTTGAACTTGCCTAAAGAAGTCATATAACTCATCACATCAACAAACTTAAACTCACCCAATTGTAACAAAACGTCACCTGCTTTTAATCCTGCTTTTTCTGCTAATTTACCCGGACTAACACCATCAATACGCATCCCTGTTCCACTGTAGCCATAGTCTGGAATCACTCCCAAACTTACGGTAAACTTATCGCCCCTTCCTCCTTGTTGTTCGCGTGTTTTAGTAAATGCTAGTTTACCCTTTGTATCCATCGCTGTAATTAATTGATAGATCATTTGAACAATATTTTTCTCTCCTTCGTAATTTATTTTCTCCCAGTCGTCTGTTGCTTTATGGTAGTCGGGGTGACTTCCCGTAAAAAAGAAAAGCACCGGTATGTCTTTCCGATAAAAACTTGCGTGGTCGCTCGGTCCAGATCCTGAACTATCTAATTTAATCATTAGTTGTTGATTTGTATTACTACTAAAATATTCGCCCCAAGCTGGCGAAGTACCATAACCACCAATATTTAGTTTGTGTGCTGTATCGTACCTTCCCACCATATCCATATTCAACATATAGTTTGGAGTAATAGCTGTGGTTGGATTGTCTAACCAATATTTACTTCCAAATAATCCAAGTTCTTCAGCAGAAAAATGTATGATGAGGTAGTTATTGTTTTTTGGTGCCCCTTTTTTCAGCAACTTAGTCAGTTCTATCAAAGCCGCAGTACCACTAGCGTTATCATCAGCGCCATTATGTATAACGCGTCCTGTATCCAACGCATTTTTATCTTCTCCAAAACCTAGGTGATCATAGTGTGCACCTAGCACAATTGTATTGGCTGCGTTATTATTGATATAGCCAATAATATTGGTAGCCGTTCGTTTTCTTTCGCTAATAGAAACTTGTAAAGCAACCTGTAAGCTTGCCGCATTGTCTGAAAAATAACTTTGATATCCTGCCTTAGTAATATATATAACAGGTATGGGTAATTCTCCCGACTTTTCATTTTTATTAAACTGTATATTATCAGTGATATTTGAACTATTGTACACAAACAAAGCAGTAGCACCTTTTGACGAAACGCTTGTTGCTTCTTTCTTAATTGTTTCGTCCATATCGAAATGAGGGTTGGTTTTATTTTCCTCTAATAATTCTTTTAGGTCTTTAAACCAAGGCTGAGCTCGTTCATTTAAAGCCATTGCAGGATTTCCTTTTACCGTTTTTTGTGCACTATTGGCCAAAGGAAAATAGTCTTTAGTTAAGACCAATTCTTTTTCGTTGATGAAAAGTTTGGTACTGGGGTCTATTTGTTTTCCTTCATTAATTTCAAAAGGTTGCAGAAAGCCATTTTTCCCTTTAGGCTCTAGACCTATTAACCCATACTGAGATACAATATAATCTAATGCCAATTGCTCACCCTTGGTTCCCGCCCTTCTGCCTTCAAGCTTGTCGTCCGCCAAAAATTGTACGTGTTGTTGTAAGTTGCTGACAATTTCTTTATTGGCTTTTTCTTCTGCCAAGCGCTTCTTTTTTTTGCTTTGTGCATTTGCCAAACTTGTAAACAATACAACAAACAGTAAGATTTTTTTCATATCGGTGGTCATTTTGGGTAACAAAAATACAAGTGTCGCTTCAATTCTTTGTACTTTGTTACCAAACTCGTAACAAATAGCCCTTGATTGCCGTTACTTTTGCCCCCTTAAAAGATTTGTCTGCAGAAACCTTTTTTACATATTGCTTTGGTTGGAAACCCTAATAGTGGTAAATCATCCTTGTTCAATGCCCTTACTGGCTTGAATCAACAAGTGGGTAATTTTCCGGGAGTAACAGTCGACAAAAAAACTGGGACAATCAATTTGGAAACTGGCGTTAAATCGCAATTAATTGACCTCCCAGGCACCTATAGCCTTTATCCACGCAGGGCAGATGAGTGGGTGGCCTATAAGGTATTAATGCAAGCAGACCCCGACGTTTCGCCAGACCTTGTTCTTTTGGTAGCAGATGCCAGCAATCTAAAACGCAACTTGCTTTTTTGTAGTCAGATCATTGATTTGAGGGTACCCGTAGTGGTGGCATTAACCATGAATGACCTTGCAGAAAAGAAAGGTACTATTATTGATGTGAAAGGACTGGAAATGGAATTAGGGGTGCCGATTGTTTTGGTTAATCCAAGAAAGAATAAGGGACTAAATGATTTAAAAAAAGTATTGGCTTCTTTTGCCAAAGCCCCTGCATTGAATAATAAGGCTGATTTTATTGAAAATCAACAACTGGCACCAGTTGCTATTCAACAAGTACAAAAGATTTTTCCTCAATTGAGCAATTATGCTGCAGTGCATTATTTGATTAATCATGCGCATTTTCCTTTGGAACAGAGCATCCATGAAAAGATAGAAAGTATTGAAAAGGAACACCAATTTAATCCTACCAAAACACAGGCAGATGAAATAGTACAGCGCTATGCACAGATCCGACTGATCATGAAAGCGCACGTGAATGAACCTGACCCAATGGAAAGGAAACTATTTTCTGATAAGCTAGACGATTTATTGCTACACCGTGTCTGGGGATATTTGATTTTAATTGCTGTATTGTTTCTCCTATTTCAAAGTGTTTTTTGGGTTTCGAAATATCCCATGGATAGCATTGAATCACTATTCAGACATTTGGCCATTTGGCTAAACCAAAGCCTTGAGCCCGGATGGTTTGCGGATTTATTGGTAAATGGAATTGTTGCAGGTATGAGTGGGATTTTTGTTTTCATCCCACAGATCATGATTCTTTTTGGCATCATCACTGTCTTAGAAGATACTGGATATATGGCGCGAATTAGTTTCTTAAGTGATCGGCTCATGCGCAAAGTTGGTTTGAATGGAAAAAGTGTGATGCCCATGATTAGTGGATTTGCTTGTGCTGTTCCCGCTATCATGAGTGCGCGCAATATTGAAAACAAAAAAGAAAGATTGCTCACCATTATGGTCACCCCATTAATGAGCTGCAGTGCCCGATTACCGGTGTACACAATTTTGATTTCATTGGTAATTGATGATACCTATTATTTTGGATTCCTTAGTCTGCAAGGCTTGGTCATGATGGGTCTTTATTTGTTGGGCACCGTTATGGCTTTGATTGTTAGCTATGTAATGAAGTGGATGATTAGCATCAAAGAGAAAAGTTTCTTTATTCTCGAACTGCCTGTTTATAGAGCTCCACGTTGGAAAAATGTTGGAGTGACCATGGTAGAGAAAGCTAAAATTTTTGTGACCGATGCTGGTAAAATTATCATGATTATTAGTATGCTTCTTTGGTTTTTGTGTACTTATGGACCAGGCACCCGTATGACCGATATTGAAACAAAGTATGCAGCACAAATTCAACAGAAGCCATTGCAAATAGAGGCATTGAATAAACAGCTTTCCTCTGAAAAACTACAGAACTCCTATGCGGGCATCTTAGGGAAATCCATAGAACCTGTATTACTTCCCTTAGGTTTTGATTGGAAAATTGGCATCGCCATCATAACATCTATTGCAGCAAGAGAGGTTTTTGTGGGTACCATGGCTACTTTATATAGTGTAGAGGAAAGTGACGATGTATCCCTGCGACAAAAACTTCAATCAGCCACACACGCCGATGGTTCTAAAGTGTATACACTTCCTGCTGCGCTTTCTTTGATGGTTTTTTATGTACTAGCTATGCAGTGCATGAGTACACTGGCTATTGTAAAGCGTGAAACCAGGAGTTGGAAATGGCCCACTATTCAATTCTTCTATATGACTGGATTGGCTTATGCTATGAGCTTCTTAGTGTTCCAACTCTTTAAATAAGGGTGACTCAGTTGATTTTTTTCTGAACCATAATACTTTCTGGAAATTTAATATAAAGGGAAGTCCCTTTTTCGATCTCGCTTTCAACGCGAACAGAGCCTCCTAAAAGTTCAATAAAGTCTTTTGTAAGTATCAGCCCAAGACCAGAACCTTTTTCATTGCCCGTTCCGGCCGAACTTTCATTTTGTTCTCCGTCGAATAGTTTTTTGGCTACTTGTACATCCATACCCACTCCTGTGTCACTTACGGACAATAAAATGTGTTTGTCACACGATTCTGCATAAACGGTAATCACCCCTTCTTTGGTAAACTTATTGGCATTACTAATCAAGTTGCGTAAAATGAATCGCATGGCATTAATGTCTGCGTTAATAAAGAGGTCGTCGTCAACCAAATTTGCCATGATATTGCATTTGAGTGATGCAATCACTTCAAAACTCTTGTACATATGGCTGACAAGTGTATATAAATGGATCTTTTCAGTTTCAGCTCCTTTACCCATCATTTGCATAGAACCCCAGTCCACCAAATTATTCAAAAGCTCCACTGTTCCATCAATTTGTTTTGCGGCCATCTGCATGAGTGCTGCAGAATCTTGCTTGCTCAACATTTTTTTATTGCTCAGTTCTATAATAGATTTCACTGCGCCAACAGGATTTCTTACATCGTGTGCAATGATGGATAGAATACGGTTCTGAAATTCCATCTGTTGTTGTAGCTTAATTCTTTGTTGTTCTAACTGTTTGTTGATGATGTGCTGGTCAAGAAGTTTAATGACTTGCTTGGCGAGTGTTTGGAGAAAAAATATCTGGTCGTCGTTTAATTGTTGGGGTTGATTGTCCATGACCATTAATGTGCCCATGGTAAACCCATTTTTATTGACTAGTCTGATACCAGCAAAAAATCGAATGCATGGCAAACCAACCACTAGTGGATTGTCAAAAAAACGCTCATCTTTTAGGGTATCGCTTACTTCAAAAAAGAGGTTATTGGCTTCAATAAAATGGGATGAAAATGAAACATCGCGTGGAAAAGCATGGGCGTCAATGCCCAACTTTGCTTTAAACCATTCCCTTTCTGCATCAACTAATGCTATGACCGACATTGATGCATCGCAAATGCGAGAAGCCATCGCTACAATATCATTGAATTCGGCTTCATCACTGGTGTCAAGAACCCCATATTCATATAATTCCTTTAGTCGCAGCCGGTCATTAGGCGGAATCTGCGGTGGAGGCATAAAAAGACTGATCTGAGCTAGGGGCTCTTGTTTTTTGTGCATAGGAAGCTACCAATAATTCATCCTAAAACGAGTAATCTGCTTTTTTAGTGCATTGGGGCAATAAAACATCTTAAGATTCCCAGGCCGCAAGAATTTCTTCTGTATGGTTCTTGGTATCTGGCTTGGCAATGATTTTTACAATCTTACCTGTTTCGTCAATAAGAAATGTGGTTCTTGTGGTACCCATATAAGTACGACCCATGAATTTTTTCTCGCCCCATAAATTGTATTTGTCTACAATTTTTTTGTCCTCATCAGATACCAATGGGAAAGGAAGGGTGAACTTTTCTTCAAATTTTTTATGACTTGTTACACTGTCTGTGCTTATGCCAATTACTTGAAATCCCTTTTTTAGTAACTCACTATAATTGTCTCGGAGGTTACAAGCCTGGGCTGTACATCCTGGAGTATCGTCTTTCGGATAAAAATATAGTACCACTTTCTGTCCTTTGAAATCATTAAGTGAAATCGCTTTACCATTTTGATCCACCGCTTTGAAAACGGGGGCCTTACTTCCTTCTTTTAAAACTGCCATTTTTATTTTATTTATATATTCAAGCAATAATAACCTGTTTCTCTCGCATTTGTTCTGAAACTAGTCATCCTTTGAAAAATTTATGACTTTTTTGCCTTCACCGCCTTACATTTGCGCAATTTATATTTTTGCACCTATGCCCAAAGACCCATCCATCAAATCCGTTTTAATCATCGGATCTGGCCCAATAATCATCGGCCAAGCCTGTGAATTTGATTATTCTGGCACTCAAGCCGCAAGAAGCCTACGTGAAGAAGGCATTAAAGTAATCCTTATTAATAGTAATCCTGCTACTATTATGACCGATCCTATGATGGCCGATAAGGTTTACCTGCTCCCTCTGACCGTTGAAAGTATCGAAAAAATATTAGATGATAACCAGATTGATGTTGTTTTGCCTACCATGGGTGGCCAAACAGCCCTGAATCTGTGTATGGAAGCCGACGAATTAGGTGTTTGGGAAAAATACAATTGTCGACTCATTGGCGTTGATGTAGCGGCCATTCAAACAGCCGAAGACCGCGGAAAATTTCGTCAATTAATGGTAAAGATTGGCATTGCGGTTGCGCCTAGTAGGGTTGCCAATAGTTTTTTAGAAGGAAAAGAATTTGCCCAAGAAATTGGATTCCCCTTGGTTATTCGCCCTTCTTTTACCCTTGGAGGTACTGGAGGAGGGTTTGTACATACAAAAGATGATTTGGATGCTGCGTTAGAAAGGGGACTTAAAGCATCTCCCATCCATGAAGTATTGGTAGAAAAAGCTGTTTTGGGTTGGAAAGAGTATGAATTAGAATTGCTTCGCGATTGTAATGACAACGTTGTAATCATCTGCACTGTTGAAAACCTAGACCCAATGGGCGTGCATACAGGCGACAGCATTACCGTAGCACCTGCCATGACCTTAAGTGATACTGCCTATCAAGATATGCGCAACAAAGCCACTTTGATGATGCGTTCTCTTGGCAACTTTACCGGTGGTTGTAACGTACAGTTTGCACTGAACCCCGAAACCGAAGAATTAATTGCCGTTGAAATTAATCCAAGGGTTAGTCGATCTTCAGCCTTGGCATCAAAAGCCACGGGTTACCCTATTGCAAAAATTGCCGCCAAACTGGCTATTGGATATTCATTAGACGAGTTGAAAAATCAAATCACAAAAACTACTTCTGCCTATTTTGAGCCAGCATTGGACTATGTGATTGTAAAAGTACCCCGTTGGAATTTTGATAAATTCAAAGGCGCCAATGATACACTTGGTCTTCAAATGAAAAGTGTTGGTGAAGTAATGGCCATTGGCAGATGCTTTACTGAAGCGCTTCAAAAAGCATGTCAGAGTCTAGAGAATGAAGCCGTTGGTCTGGGTTATTATGGCAAAAGTTTGATGAAAAGTGAAGAAATTGTGGAGTATATCAAAACACCGAAATGGGACCGCATATTCCGCATCAAAGACGCCCTCATGCAAGGTTCTACCATCAAATCTATTGCACATGCAACAGGTATTGATCGTTGGTTCTTGTACCAGATTCAACAGATATGTATTATTGAAAAAGAGATCGCTAATTACACTTTGGAAAATATCCCTACGGAGCTTTTCAAAGAAGCTAAGAAAAATGGATTCAGTGACTTGCAAATTGTAAAGATCTTAAAACATACTTGTACAGAAGACGAAGTTTACGAAAAAAGAAAGGCCTTAGGTATCACCCGTGTGTACAAAATGGTAGATACCTGTGCAGCTGAGTTTGAGGCCAAAACGCCTTATTTCTACAGTAGTTTTGAAGGATAATACTAAATTTTACAGCAGTTTTGTGAAGTCTCGCTAGGTAACAGCGGGACTTTCTTTTTACATTGCATTGCTAGCACCATTTTTGATTTTACTATTTCATGGCAAAAAAAGATTTTATTCAGATTTTTCATACAAATAACCCTACACGTTGGCAACGCTTTAAGTGGGGCAGTAGGGTTTTAGTGTTTTTGTTTGTAATTGCCATTGCTGTTGTTGCCATTGCATTTAAAAATATGTACTTACCCAACCTTCCAATGATGCAAGGACAGGTAATGAAAGAAGTTTTGCAATCAGAAAGACCCAATAGTCAGCTGGCAAAAAAATACCAGGGATTTAGAAAATTTATAGATAAACGATGGCAAAAAGGTGATGGGTGTGGACAAGAAGATAGTGTACTCAATCTTTCCAGCTCTTCCTTATTTAGTGACAGCTTAGGCATTAGAGCTGCATTTTATGTAGCATGGGATGCGCAATCCTTTTTTTCGCTTAAGCGAAATATTTCAAAAATGAATTTGGTGTTGCCCGAATGGTTTTTTCTAGATCCTGTTGGCGACTCCGTTTATACAAATATTGACAAACGCGGCTTTGACGTTATTAAAGCATCAGGCGTTAAAGTAATGCCCATGCTTACCAATAATGTGAAGGGCAAGTTTAGGGGCGATATCGTTCATCGCATCATCAATGACTCAACTAAGAAAAACAAACTGATCAATGATTTGATTAAGCTAATTAAAGCCAATCATTTTGCTGGAATAAATATTGACTTTGAAGAACTTATTGAAACGCACAATGAAGTGCTGACCAACTTTCAAAAAGATTTGTATACACGCATGCACGCAGAAGGATTGCTGGTATCGCAAGACGTCATGCCTTTTAATGAGGATTATGAATACCAATCTCTCGGAAAATACAACGACTACCTTTT
>JANOYH010000155.1:0-14997 GCA_031428775.1 Bacteroidota bacterium | reverse complement strand
CAGTTACTGCAACCCTTACTGGATTTGAAGACAGCACTAAATTTTATTTAGTGAATCTTGATTCTACACAACAAAAGGATTCAGCCTATTTGATTAATGGAAAACTTAAGTTTGAATGTCAAATTTCAGAACCTGTAGTTTTTAGGCTATATCCCAAACCTGAAAAAAAATTTATCTATGCCAATTTTTGGATTGAACGCTAGCCAATCTCTCTTACTGGTAGCAAAGAAAAGTTTTCTAATTTATAAATTGTGGGTTCGCCTATAAATACCATTTATAAGTCCGTTCTTGGTAAAATTGCCACTCTTGAAGCACTAGAAAACAAACTAATGGACGTTTATTCAAAAAAAACTAATAAAGACAAAGGGGAAGGAATGCTAAAAAGCATTTCAGAACTTAATAAAGAGATAATAAATATCAGGCTTGAGACAATTGCAACTTTTAATCCATCCTTAGTTACCATTAAAGAACTTTATTTTCTGCGAAATGACCTTACAACAGACAGCTTAAGATTACTATTTGCTAAGTTTCCATTAAGCATGAAAAAAACTAAATATGGTGAAGTGATTTCTCAATATTTATTAACTGGACCAATAAAAATCGGTTCTTCAGCATCTGATATTAGTGGCAAAGATTTTAATAAGAAATCAATTAATTTATCCTTATTTAAATCAAAAATTGTGTTGCTCGATTTTTGGGCATCTTGGTGCGGTTCTTGCAGAATGAGCAATAAGGATTTAGCTGAACTTTATAAAAAGTATCATGCATCAGGGTTTGAAATAATCAGTTTTTCACTTGACAATGAATTAGAAGATTGGAAGAATGCATCCAATGAGGACAGTATTACATGGATAAACATCTCCGATTTAATGGGATTTTATAGTAAACAAGCTGCTAATTACAAAATAAGGGGGCTTCCACATTAATTTCTAATAGACCAAAACGGAAAAATCATCCAGATATTGAGCGGCTATGGTAAAAATAGTTTAACAACACATGAAAGCAACATTCAAAACTTGACAAAAAAGTAAGTTGTATAACCAGAAGAAAATTAAAGCTTCAATTTCAATATTGCGTTTTGTATACCATGTTAAACTAAAGGTGTACTATACCTAACACACGAGGTGGAAGTTGACCACCAATTATTTCATTTCTTTCAATATCTATAATTCCTTCAAAATCTGCATAAACAGCATGAAAATGAGGAGGGTTATGATCTCGATAAAACATCCGAATGATTACACCTAAGAAGTAACTAATTTGAGGCATAAATTAGTTTTGGCTTAATCACTTCTCCAATACTCTTTCCAGTAATTTCTGCATAAATAGTAGCCGCGTCAATTTCAAGTTCATCAGACCATTCAATAGAATATCCTGTAGAATATACTTTTGAAAATTTGTTGAGGTCTTTTAATTCTTGAAAGATTCCTTTTTCTACAAGCTCATTTAATTGAAAATAACCAACAACGCCATCGTTGAACTTGACTTGTATGGTAAAATCGGATTTATATATGACTTCCTCAACCTTCATATTTCAATTTACTTATTTTTAGACAAAGAATTCAGTAAGGTTAGCCAAAATACCCCTTTATTTTTAAAAGCCTACCTTTGCAGTTCCTGTTGAAAAACAGCAAAATCATTCAAAATGCAAAAAAGAACAGACAACTTCGACAAGTTTGCCTCTAAAAAGAAGGGCGGCGCCATTAAAGAAGAATACCGCCAGGCAAAAAAGAAAATCAAGGCCGAAGCCCGCGCAGCAGGTGAAGCCATGCGATTGAAAAAGAAAAATGCCAAACTGGGCATCGTTACAGAAGAAGAGAAAAAGCCCAATCCCCGTTTCCCAAAAAGAGCGCCCGGAGCCAATAAAGCGGAATACCATGAGCGTAAGGAAAGTGTTCAAAAAGAACGCAAACCCAATCCTAAAGACATTGGTAAACCCGTTAGACCCAATCCAAGGCCCAAGGCAGGTACGGAAGATAGCGATACACCAGAAATAGAAGCACCGCGTTCTAAAAGGGCTGGTGCGCGCCCACCCAAAGCCATTAGAGAAGCGGGAAAACTAGGCGTTGTACCAAAGGTGGAACGTGAAACAGCCGATAGTAATTCTCCCGAAAATATCATGCCCCTCAATAAGTATATCGCACACTCAGGTGTTTGCGGTAGAAGAGAAGCAGCTGAATTAGTGAAGACAGGTAAAGTATCTGTGAACGGCGACAAAATATTTGAACCCGGCTACAAAGTATCCGGAAAAGACAAAGTGATCGTAAAGGGAAAAGAAGTCTTCTTACAAAAGAATTCTGTCTATATCCTCCTAAACAAACCAAAAGATTTTATTACCACCGCAAATGATCCGCAGGGAAGAAAAACGGTATTAGATATTGTAAAAAATGCTACCAACGAAAGGGTATATCCAGTAGGTAGATTGGATAGAAATACCACAGGTGTTTTGTTATTGACCAACGATGGTGAGCTTGCTCAAAAACTAACGCATCCTTCTTATGAGGTGAAGAAAGTGTATGAAGTAACGCTCGACAAACCCGTTGCCAAAAAAGACATGGAAGCCATTCTTGCTGGTATTACACTAGAAGACGGACCAGTAGTGGCCGATTCATTGGCTTACGCTGATCCAAAAGACAGAACGGTTGTAGGCATTGAAATTCATAGTGGCAGAAATAGAATTGTACGCAGAATATTTGAACACTTGGGTTATGATGTTAGAAACTTGGATCGTGTGATGTTTGCTAACCTTACCAAGAAAAATGTGGACCGCGGTAAGTTTCGTTTCTTGGGAGAAAAAGAAGTTCGATTGTTGAAATTTATGAACAAGTCTTTTGTACGTAAATCGCAGAAGACGGAAGAAGAAGATTCATTTGAATAGAAATTTTTATGCAGCTCGATATTATTTTTGAAAACGAAGCATTCGTTGCTATCAACAAACCATCCGGATTATTGAGTATTCCTGATAGAATGGGCAAAGACATTTCTTTAAAAGATTTGTTGAAAGAGCGGTACGAATCTATCTATACGGTGCATCGACTGGACAGGGATACCAGTGGCATTATTGTATTTGCAAAAACAGAAGAAATCCATAAAGACCTCTCTGCATTGTTTGAAGGTAGAGACATGGATAAGTTTTATTTGGGTTTGGTATATGGTAATATGATGACGCCCAAAGGCAGCATTGACGCACCTATCATAGAGCATCCGGGCAAAGCCACTAAGATGATGACGCATGCCAAAGGAAAAGTTTCTCTAACAGATTATGAAGTGTTAGAATCATTTCGCTCTTATTCTTGGGTGCAGTTTCAAATTCATACAGGACGCACACACCAGATTCGTGTGCATATGCAGCATATTGGTCATAGTATAGTATGCGATGCCATTTATGGCGATGGAAAACCATTATTACTTTCTGCCTTGAAAAAGAATTTCAAACTTGCAAAAGTTGCAGATGAAGAGCGCCCAATCTTACACCGACTTGCTCTTCATTCACACAAATTGAATTTCACCTTAAACGGAGAAAATTTTCAACTGGAAGCTGAAGTACCAAAAGACCTAAGAGCAGTGCTACAGCAAATTCGTAAATGGAAGGCTTAATTTTTATACACTACTCCATTCTTCATCACAAAAGAAACCTTACCCATCACATTCACATCCTTCACAGGGTCTCCATCCACTGCAATGATATCCGCATATTTTCCTTTTTCAATACTACCCAACATATCAGACATACCTAATAAATCGGCTGCATTTACAGTGGCCGATTTGATACATTCTAAAATGGGCATTCCAGCTTCTGTCATGTACACAAATTCTATCCAGTTTTTTCCATGTGCATAAACACCAGCATCAGTACCAAATGCAATTTTTACACCAGCCTTATACGCTTTTGCAAAAGTGGCTTGAATAAAAGTTCCTACCACCAATGCTTTGGCTTTTACAATATCAGGATAATATCCAGGAATTTTTGCAGAGTCGGCCGATGACTTTCCAGCAATAATAGTTGGCACCAAATAAGTACCTTTTTGTTTCATTAATTCCATCACTTCCTCAGTCATATAGGTTCCGTGTTCAATAGAATTCACTCCAGCTAACACCGCACGCTTCATACCTTCAGCACCGTGAGCATGTGCTGCTACTTTAAATCCGTAGTCCTTTGCAGTAGTTACAATAGCCCTTATTTCTTCTTCTGTGAACTGCGCACCGCTACCATCTTTGGCCATACTCAATACACCACCTGTGGCAGTAATTTTTATCAGATCAGCACCAGTTTTATAACGCATCCTGACTGCTTTGGCACAATCAGCAACGCCATTTACAACGCCTTCATCCGGACCAGGGTCGCCCATCAAATCTTCCCGATAATTATTGGTTGGATCTGCATGTCCACCTGTAGTTGCAATGGATTTACCCGCGGTAAAAATTCTGGGGCCTTTTACCAATCCTTTATTGATGGCATTGCGCAGGGCAATGTTTACACCGGATCCACCAAGGTCGCGCACTGAAGTAAATCCAGCCATTAAATCTTTTTCTGCAATAGCAATGGCAGTGTAAGCATTGTCGGCTTTGTTTTTGGTGAAGCCGTCGATGTATCTAGTAGGACTAGTCTCGCCCTCAATATGCACATGCATATCAATTAGACCGGGCATCACTGTTTTATTTTTCAGGTCGATGGTTTTGTCGTTTGCTTCTGCTTTCAAATATCCTTTAACCACATCAGTTACTGTATTACCAGTGATGATGATGGACATTTCTTTTTGTACTTGCATTGATTTCACCTCAATCAACTGACCACAAAAAATGATGGTGCGTTGCGCCAATACCAAGTTGATAGACAATAAAAATAATCCGGCTATTAAAAGCTTTTTCATATCAGTTAATTTTATAGGAAGATAAAGTAAAATTATTTTAAAATGAAAAGGCCCCGAAAATTACCGAGGCCTGAATGCAATAATAAAAAAGATCATTAGTCTTTATTCGGTTGCGGTGTATAGCGCAGATAAGGCTTTACTACTTTCACTCCTTTAGGAAATTTCTTGATAGCCTCTTCTGTGCTTAATGCTGGAACTACAATTACGTCCTCCCCTTCTTTCCAATCTGCAGGAGTTGCCACACTATAATTAGCAGTTAACTGCAAAGAATCAATGACGCGTAATACTTCCACAAAATTTCTTCCAGTAGATGCTGGGTAAGTGATAAAAAGTTTTACTTTTTTATCAGGACCAATGATGAATAATGATCGCACCGTAAATGTTTCTGAAGCATTGGGGTGTATCATATCATATGCATTGGCAATGCTCTTATCCTTATCAGCAATGATTGGAAAGCTAACATGAACATGTTGTGTTTCATTGATATCGTTAATCCAATTAAGGTGGCTTTCAAACGTGTCTACACTCAATGCCAATACTTTTACATTGCGTTTTTCAAATTCCTCTTTCAATAATGCTGTCTTGCCTAATTCTGTGGTACATACTGGTGTAAAATCTGCAGGATGCGAAAACAATACGCCCCAACCTGTTCCTAGATATTCGTAGAAGTCAATGGGACCAATAGAGGTAGTTGCCTGAAAATTGGGAGCAATATCTCCTAAACGTAAACTCATAATAGTGGTTTTTATTTTGTGATGGAGCGAAAATAAGTATTTCCTACTAATAAAGTAGACTAATTAATATCTTTTTTTACCGTTCTAGCTTTTTGCAAAAGGCTTTTACCAAATTGATTCTTTACGGAGTCAATTGCCTTATACAAGTTATTTTTTCGCTCTGCATCATCAAACAAACTGCCTTGCACCGCATGGTTGGTGAGTTCACTCAATCTTACGCCCAAGAGCCTTACAGGTTGCCCGTTTCGGTATAGTTTATGAAACAGATCAATTGCAACAGGTATCAATTCATCATCCCTGAATGTATAGTTGATAGTAGTTTGGCGTGAGGTAGTTTCAAAATCAGGATACCGAATTTTCACTGCAATACATCCCGCCAGTTTTTCATCCTGCCTCAATTCGAAGGAAATTTTTTCTGTCATTCTCACCAATTCAGCCAACAGAAAATCAACATCCCATTTATTTTCTTCAAATGTATTTTCTGTTGAAATAGATTTTGCTTCGTGATAAGGATGCACTTCACCCTGATGAATGCCCTGCGATTTTCTATGCAAATCAGCACCATATTTTCCCAAGCTTTTTTCTAAAACAGACACAGGTGTATCATACAATTGTTGAACGGTATGGATGCCCATTTCTTTCAATTGCAAAAAAGTTTGCTCTCCTACCCCAGAAAATTTATTCACGGCAAGTGGTGCTAAGAATGCTTTTTCCATTCCTGGCTCTACAAACAAATAACCATTGGGTTTTGCTTCATCGGTTGCAATTTTTGCGATCATTTTATTTGTGGCTAGTCCAAATGAAATAGGCAATCCCGTTTTATCAATAATCTCATTGCGCAAATCTATTGTCCATTGAAAAGGATCAAAGAATCTGTCCATTCCTGTTAGGTCTATATAAAATTCATCAATAGAAGCTTTCTCAAAAAGTGGGGCTTTTGCGGCTATTATTTCAGTAACCATTCTGCTATACTTACTATACTCTCCTCTTGTTCCTCTTACCAAAATTGCGTGCGGACAAAGCTGCATTGCTTTCTTCATAGGCATGGCGCTTCTTACGCCAAATTTTCGGGCTTCATAGCTGCAAGTAGTAACCACGCCACGGTCTTTGGAACCACCTACTATTACGGCCTTGCCCTTCAATGTGGGGTCGTTTAATACTTCAACACTTACGAAGAAAGAATCAAGGTCTAAATGGGCAATATAGCGTTGCGGAGGCATGAGGCTAAGTTAGTAAATACATCCCCACATTGAAGGGTATTAATCAAATACGGCTTGGATGGATTCATCAATTTTTCTAGGGCGACCGGTTTGTTTGTCTAGGCAAACCCAAGTGCTTTTTGAGGTGATGATTTTTCTGTTGTCGCTCGTTCGGATGATTTCGCAGTGCCTATCCCATGTTACCGCAGTGCATGCACCTGTATATGTTTTTAATAATAATTCATCGCCTAAAAATGCGGGAGCATGATAATCTATTTCATGTCTTTTTACAACCCATACAATTTCCTCATTCATTTCTGGGGGTGATACACTAAACCAATGTTGGATGGCTATATCCTGCATAAACTGCACATAAATCACATTGTTTACATGGTTTAGATTGTCGAGGTGCTCAGGCAAAACGAGCAGGGTATTTTCAAAATGGTGCGGCATGCCATCAACTTTTAATGGTAGGTAATTCTAGTCGGTATATATTTCCAGCAACCCATCAGGCAATACCACGTGTACTTGTTTTTTCTCGTGGTCTATTCTATTCAGAGTTGCATCATGCAAAGGTATTAAAGCTTCTTTGCCTTCTAAAGTAATCCTTAACAAAACTTGGTGCGGTTGATTGATTACTTCTTCAATTTTTGCTAACGAGGTTCCTTCATTAATTAGGTCATATCCCAATAAAGCAATAGGAGCCGTTTTACCCACTAATTTTCTAAAATCAATATCTGTTACCCAAGCATTGCGCGAAACCAATCGCGCAGCTGATTCCTTGGTATTTAAGCCTTCTAATTTAATGGTAGTCTCTTCTAAATTATTGGCCTTGGAACTTTCAATAAAATAAGGCAAATAATTTCCTTTTGATTGCTCCACAAACAAAGCTTCTACTCCTTTAAAAATAGTTTTCTTTTCTAACTCATGTTTTAAAATCAGCTCCCCTTTTAAACCAAAGCTGGCTACCAATTTCCCGATATGAATATACTCACTCATGTTGTGTTGATTTAAAAAACAAAAAGTCCCGGCATAAATACCAGGACTTAATCAGTTTACAGCATTGCTTTTGTAAAATCTGTATTACACTAAGCTTCAGGCTGGCTTTCAGTTGCAACTTCTACTGCAGTTTCCACTTTTCTAGCAACTGGAACATACACTTTTTTTGCTCTTTGAACTTTTCTGTGCTCGTCATTTCGACGGGTAATTTGTGCTTCATGCTCATTGTGCCATTCCTGGAACTTTGTCATGGCCGTTGCATCATCAAATAGACCCAGTTTAACACCACGTAAAAGGTGTTTCAGGTACAAGACGCCTTTGAAACTTAAAATACGACGAACAGTGTCGGTGGGTTGAGCACCTTTGTTCAGCCACTCTAAAGCTTTTTGACGGTCTAATTGAATCGTTGCTGGAACGGTAAGTGGATTGTAAGTACCCAATTTTTGGATAAACTTACCATCTCTTGGAGCACGGGCGTCGGCCACTACAATAAAGTAGAAAGGACGTTTCTTGCTACCGTGTCTCTGTAATCTCATTTTTACTGCCATGTTAAATAGACATTTAAAGGCGTTATAGAAAATTGTTAATCCAGCTAAGAATAGCTAGGCGGCAAATGTAATAGGAAATCTGAATCATTCCAAGTTTGTATGTCAAGGAATTGTTAGAATCCTTACGCAAACGAGTGCATTTTAATGAAATTCTAATAATTTATCGCTTCATGCCAGGAAAACGACCGCCCATAGGCATATTATTCATCATTTTCATCATTTGTTTCATTTGCTCAAATTGCTTCATAAATGCATTCACTTCCGATAAATCTTTTCCTGACCCCTTGGCAATTCTGGCTTTTCGGGTTGGCGTTAAAGAATCTGGGTTTGACCTTTCAAAGGGTGTCATAGATTTAATCATGGCTTCAATTCCTTTAAATGCGTCATCATTGATGTCTACATCTTTAATGGCTTTACCAACACCTGGAATCATTCCCATCAAGTCTTTGATATTTCCCATCTTCTTGATCTGTTGTAATTGATCCAGAAAATCTTGGAAATCGAATTGGTTTTTGCGAATCTTTTTCTCCAGCTTTTTTGCCTCTACTTCATCATATTGTGCTTGCGCTTTTTCTACCAATGTGGTGATATCACCCATGCCCAAAATACGCTGCGCCATCCTTTCTGGATAGAACACATCAAGCGTATCCAATTTCTCTCCACTACTAACAAATTTAATCGGTTTGTTTACAGTGTATTTGATAGACAAAGCGGCTCCACCCCTGGTATCACCATCTAATTTTGTTAGCACAACACCCGTAAAATCTAAGCGATCATTGAAGGCTTTTGCTGTGTTCACTGCATCTTGTCCTGTCATAGCGTCTACCACAAATAAAATCTCTGTAGGATTCAATGCAGCTTTGATGTCAGCCACCTCTTTCATCATCACCTCATCAATAGCCAAACGGCCTGCAGTATCAATGATAACAACGTTTTTATTAGTAGCCTTAGCTTCATTTATGGCATTTAGGGCGATGGAAACTGCGTCTTTATTTTCTCTTTCGCTATAAATAGAAACACCTATTTGTTCAGCCAATACTGTCAACTGATCAATAGCCGCAGGGCGATAAATATCACAGGCTACTACCAAGGGTGATTTGCCCTTTTGTGTTTTTAAATAGCTTGCTAGTTTTCCAGTAAATGTTGTTTTACCACTACCCTGTAAACCCGCTACTAATATAATGGCGGGGTTGCCGATAATATTAAATTGGGCTTCGCTTCCACCCATTAATTCAGTTAACTCATCCTGTACAATCTTCACCATCAATTGACCCGGACTAATGGCATTAATTACTTTTTCGCCAGTAGCTTTGTCTTTTACTTTATCAGTAAATTCTTTGGCAATCTTAAAGTTCACATCGGCATCAATCAATGCCCTGCGAATGTCTTTTACTGTATTGGCAATATTGAGGTCATTGATCCTTGCTTCGCCTTTGAGGTTCTTAAAGGCCGATTCTAACTTTTCACTTAACGAATTAAACATAGTACACTGCTTTCAAAATCTTTCAAAAAAAAAGTGAACAAAGCGTTCACTTAAAATGAGGTGCAAATATAGGTTGTTCTGTGGTTTAACCTAAGTAAACGCGTAACTGCTTACATCTATTGGTGCTTCTTAGTTTATTTATGGCCTTATCCTTGATTTGTCTGACACGTTCTCTAGTTAGATTAAATCGCTCGCCAATATCCTCTAAACTTAATGGATGGTCTACCCCAATACCAAAGAAAAAGCAAACTACATTTTTCTGTCGCTCTGTTAACGTACACAGACTTCGCTCAATTTCCGTTCTTAACGATTCAAAATGCTCCAGTTTCTCATCCGTTTTTGCAACATTGGGATTGGCCATCAAGTCCATTAAGGTACCGTCTTCTCCTTCAGACAAAAGCGTATCCATACTCACATGCCTGAATCCCACATTCATGGTGGCGGTTACTTCGTCGATGCCTAATTCTAATAATTCGGCTAATTCCTCCGGACTAGGCTCGCGTTCATATTCCTGTTCCAACTGTTGGTAAGCTTTGCTGATTCTATTGGTCAGCCCCACTTTATTTAAAGGCAAGCGCACTATTCTACTCTGCTCTGCCAATGCCTGAAGAATACTTTGTCGGATCCACCAAACTGCATATGAAATGAATTTAAAACCCCTTGTTTCATCAAAACGAAGCGCGGATTTGATCAATCCTAGGTTGCCCTCATTGATCAAATCAGGAAGCGTAAGTCCTTGATTCTGATATTGCTTGGCTACAGAAACCACAAAACGTAAATTAGATTTAACTAACCGGTCAAGTGCACGCTGGTCGCCATTCTTAATTTTTAATGCCAATTCAACTTCCTGCTCGGGCGATATCAATTCCACTTTGCCTATTTCTTGCAAGTATTTTTCCAGGCTTTGTGACTCCCGGTTGGTGATAGATTTAGAGATCTTTAACTGGCGCATACTCATAAATGCAGGTTTTAGTGGTATAACTATCCGATAAGTTCTGGCTAAGCGCTGAGGGGAGATTGACTACACTTTACTTTTTCACTAGATGCTTGTAGCAATTTAACAAAAAATTGAAACTTGTCAAAAAAAAATATTTTACACAAACAATTGAATTTCAATCATTTAAAAGGTTATATTTTGGGGGCCTCAAAATGTAAGCTCAGAAAAAGGTCAGATCACTAAAAAAACATTTGGAAGCGAGGGATTATTTAATATTATTGCACACTTACGATTGATTGTCGCTAAATAAGATTTAATGAGCAAGAAGCAACTTTTCACCATAGAATTTCCTGTAAGATGTTCACCTGGTATATTATATGAATTTTTATCAACTCCCACTGGTTTACAAGAATGGTTTGCAGACAGGGTTGACGAATGGGAAAATGTATACAGTTTTTCTTGGAGCGGTGGCGAACCTGATAAAGCAGAAGTGATGGACAAAGATGACGATAAATTTATCCGTTTCCATTGGCTTCATTCTGAGAAGCATGAATATTTTGAATTTCGCATTGAAAAAACGGAAATCTCAAATCAGACCGTCTTGATCATTAAAGATTTTGCTGAAAAAAATGAGATCAAAGACCAGAGCCAACTTTGGGACTATCAAGTTAAAGAATTGTTTCACCGTTTAGGTGCCTAATTTTTTTGATTGGCCACCTTACATTAACTATTTGTAAGTAAGTGCAACATATCAGTAAATGTTTGTTGTAAAAAGAATTCCATATCATCCCATTCTTCGAGTGGGATTTTTTTTGCCAACTTAATAAAAGGCAGATTCGGTATGGCCGCAGCAGGAAAACTGGCCGCTTTCTGATAATTATCTTCCCTAAAATGATGCTGGTATGCATCTGATGGATTTACACAAATAAACCATTCGTATTGTGCATGTGGATTTCCCTGCCGGATTTGAAAATATTGCTGGATAGCATTTGTATAAAATTGTTGGTACTTACCTTTTAACTGTAAAGTGATGCTCATATAATTGCCCCACCAGAAAAATGTGCGTATAGCAAAAACGTCTTCACTATGAAATAATCTAGGGTAATCTAACATCACCCAAGGCAACCCCTCATACTGTTCTCCCCTAGAAATCTTTGGCGGGGTCTTAAAAGCCGGCTCCATAGCCAATGATGGCGTTACTGCCACTAGCGATTGATAGGTTTCACTCATCTCTCCAAAAAATGCAGTTAGTTTTTGAATAACCGCATTCTTTGTTAAAATCCAATTAGCATTTACTACCAATTCCTGTTCCTTTAATGAAAGCATTACTTTTGCCTTGCTCATTTAGCAATATTAAGCAAGGACAAGTGATTAAAAAACTGGATATTCTTATCATTCGATCTTTTATCGGCCCTTTTATTGGGTCTTTTGCTATTTCTGTATTTGTATTAACCATGCAATTCTTCTGGTTATACATAGATGACTTAGTGGGAAAAGGGCTAGAAGTTTTAGTTGTGATGAAACTGGTAGGCTTAGTAACGCTTTACTGGATTCCAATAGCGCTGCCATTAGCCCTATTGATTTCTTCTATCATGACCTTTGGAAACTTAGGCGAAAGTTTTGAACTGGTTGCCATAAAAGCAGCGGGCATTCCATTGTTGCGCTTTATGCGTCCATTATTGGTTATTTCCATTTTTATCAGCGGACTCGCTTTTCTTTTTGCCAACAATATCATTCCATATACCCAATTAAAACTGGCTGCCCTTAAATACAATATCATTGTTTCTAAACCAGCACTGGATATTAAACCCGGAGTCTTTTATGATAAAATAGACGGTTATGTGTTGAAATTGGGTAGCAAAGAAAAAAATGATAGTGTGATACACGATGTGGTCATCTTTGAAAAAAGTGGCGGACTACAAGACCATATGATTATTGCTGAAAGTGGTATCATGCGCATTAGCCAAGACCAGCAATTTCTAGAATTCATTTTAAAAAATGGATGGCGCATTCAAGAACGTGGACCAAGGGGCACCAGCAATACTGAATTCATTCGAATGGGATTCAAATCTTATAAAAAATCGTTCGACCTGAAAAGTTTTCAAATGAATAAGTCGGGCGATAGCTCCTTCTATGACCCCAAAATGCTAAGTGTACGCCAGTTGAATACCGCCATAGATTCATTGTCAAATATTGATTCACTCTACCTGAAAAAATCTAAATTAGAAGTGAGTCCTTACCTCAGCTTTACAAGGTATGCCGATACTGGATGGGCCAAAATTGATCCTAAAAAAATAAAAAAATCCGCCAGTTTTAATGCAACTATCCCAGATTCACTCAGAACAGTTGTATATGAACGAGCTATCAATCAATTGACTAGCGTGAAAGGAAATGTGGGTGTATTAGCCGAGGACTATACTATGCGTATCACTTCGCTACGATTGCACGAAATAGAATGGCATAGGAAATTCGCTTTATCGGTTGCTTGCATTGTATTATTCTTGATAGGCGCACCTTTGGGTTCTATTATTCGAAAAGGGGGACTGGGCACGCCACTAGTCTTTGCCATCATCTTTTTTGTGGCCTTCCACTTGTTCAACACATTCGGCGAAAAATTCGCTAAATCTAATGCTACTTCTCCCCTTATGGGCATGTGGCTTTCTACTTTTATATTAATCCCCATCGGCATTTTTTTAACGTATAAAGCCATGCGAGATTCGCAACTATTTAACCAGGAATTCTATTACCGATCTTTTAAAGAACTGCAATTATTTATTGCTAAATTTAGAGACCAAGATAAAAACAAATAAACCATTCCACATGTCAAACAATCAACATAGCCGTCGTGCATTTATAGCCAATAGTGGAAAAGCGGCCATTGCAACTGGGCTAACTTTAAGTGTGTTTCCTTCACTTGCTTCTGCTAACAATGGATTTGCTACTAGTCCTTTTGCACAACAACCTTTACCTTACGATTATAAGGCTTTGGAGCCCGTGATTGATACACTCACCATGGAAATCCATTACAGCAAACACGCTGCTACTTATGCTAAGAATTTAGCCGAAGCTTGTGTGGCAGAAAAAGTAGATGCAAATACAGCCAAAATTGAAGACATATTGCGTATTATTTCTAAATACTCACCAAAAATGCGCAACAATTGTGGCGGTCATTTTAATCATGAACTTTTTTGGCAATCAATGGGTACGCCTGCAGGATTAATACCTGAAGGAAAATTGGCATCCGCCATCACCCAAAATTTTGGATCTTTTGAAACTTTCAAAACACAGTTTACAGATGCAGGTAAGAATCGTTTTGGTAGTGGATGGGCGTGGTTGGTTTTGAATGCAGATAAGAAATTGGTAATAGGATCAACCCCAAATCAAGACAATCCCCTAATGGATCTTAGCGAGCTAAAAGGATCCCCTGTATTAGGTTTGGACGTTTGGGAACACGCCTATTATTTAAAATATCAAAACAAAAGACCAGACTATATCAACGCATGGTGGAATGTGGTGAACTGGCGTGCAGTGGAAAAAAGATTTGAATCCCTTTAAACAATATTATGAAAGTAGTAGCTAACTGGGTTGAGGCATTGGCTTTTGACGCAGTATCCGATCATGGACATACCATTCGATTAGACACAACAGTTGAAAATGGAAGCTTAGATAGTGGCATGAGTCCGAAGAAACTATTGTTGGCATCTTTATGCGGTTGCAGCGGAATGGATGTGGTAGATATCTTGACAAAAATGAAAGTTGCCTTTACAAAAGTTGACGTTTCAGCAGAAGGCGAACAAACGGAAGAACACCCAAAAGTGTTTGTTTCTATCAACATGGTATATCGTGCCGATGTAGATCAAAACGACCTTGATAAATTGAAAAGAGCTATAGCATTATCGCATGAAAAATATTGTGGCGTTTCAGCGATGCTTGCAAAACATTGCCCTATTGATTATAAAGTGGAGTTAAGTTAATGCAACAACAAGCCCAACAAAACCTTGCTTTACAAAGATGGATTACGCTACTTAGTGTGGTCCTTTTTGCTGTAAAAATAACCGCCTATTTCTATACCCATTCCATTGCCATCCTCACAGATGCTTTGGAAAGTATTGTAAATGTGATTGCAGGTTTTATTGGTTTGTATAGTTTGTATATTGCTGCTAAGCCGCGAGACTTTGACCATCCTTACGGACACGGTAAAGCCGAATTTGTTTCTGCCGCGGTAG
>JANOYH010000154.1:0-17034 GCA_031428775.1 Bacteroidota bacterium | reverse complement strand
CAACCACAACAACCACAACAACCGCTACAACTGCTACAACAGTAACAGAAACTAGAACTCCAATAGCACAAAACAAAAAAAATACCCCCAAAAGATTACCCGTCATACATATCAATGAAATTGGCAGAGAGGTACCACCAGTCTATGCAATCACCAATAATAAACACGCAACCATTGTTGAAAAAGAAGAACCTATACTAAATGTGGAGAATACTAAAACTTGGTGGTGGCCAAAATCCAAACCTGTAACAACTCCAATCAATACACTAACAGATAATCAATAAACATGAAAAGAATACTTATTTGCTGCCTGATTTTAACAGGCATGGCTACTGCTTTGTGTGCTCAAAACCGAACACAATATGAACTGCCAATCAATAGGGCTGAAGCCATGTATAATTTTCCTAAACCAGGAAAGGGCAAAGCACATTTTTCTTTTTGGTCTATAAACAAAACCAGTGCTGGTCAGCTCATAATTGACCTCAACAATATCAAACACCTTAAATACTTACCAAACCTTGATTCGCTTGTGAATACGATTAAGCCAAGCCTTCAATTAATGGCGGATTCTTTCAAAAATGATGGATTTAATAGACGGGTCGACTTCCTCAGTTCTTCGCAATATCCACAAATTCGAATTATCAATTATAATAATGAGCCACAACAGTATGTGATAAAAGAAGGCAGTTTAAATGAACTCAAAACTCAGATGGATACTATTCGCATTAAAGCATATTTTATGGTTTCGAAAGAAGACGTATCTCTTTATTACGACACTAGATATAATGCCAGTAATAAACCTGAAATGCAACCATTTTTCATCACAGTAATATTAAATAATTGTAGCGATATATTTCAACTACCCGACACAACCTTGCAAAATTGTGTCAACAGACTACATCAGGAACTAGGCCCAGATTATGTTGCCACAGCAAACCCAAAATCAAACTATTCCGCTTTTTTTAATATGAATACTAATAAGATGTTTAGTCCCAGTAACCTAAAATGGATCAAAAACCCCGGAAGCGTTCAAGAATTAGTGCCAAACATTTATGCAGGATTCCAATATGCAAAAGGTAATTTCATTCCCTCCTTTTCTATTGGTGCCCGTTACACATTTGCTGATAGGCGTTATAGCACCAAGCGCATCTATGCCATGTGGGAACCCCATTTCATCTTTAGCAAAGACGCCTTAAATAACACCATCACCGACCGAAACGATTTTGTAACCCTACGCTATATTGAAATAGAAAACAGTAAAAAAGTGCCATTCGATTTTGTAGGAAATGTATCCATCGGCTATCTCGTAAGCAGAAAAGGCAACTGGTTTGAACCCAACACGTTTAAAGTAGGCATCCCCGGCGTAAGAAGCGGTTGGTTGCAACTAGAACCAGAATTTTTCTTTCATGATTTTCTAAAAGGCATTAGTCCTTCTATCAAGTTGACCATACATTATGAATAAGTGAAAAGTCAAAAATCAAAAGTCAAAAAAAATCTTATCGTCTTTCTCCACACTATTAAAGAATTGCATCAGCAGTAAATTGTATACGTTGAGGGGCCTCTTTGGCTGCGGTGCCAAGCGAATGCGCAGGCAGCCAAATAAGTTGCGTAGCAGCTTTATTTGGCAGCTGCCAAAGCAGACCCGAAGCGTATACAATTTACTGCCAGTGTTTCATGAATAGGATTTCTTATTATCTTTCCCTAAGAATAATACAGTCTTTTATGAAACAACTTGCTTTTAGTATTTCTTTCCTAATTTTAGCTATTACAAATTTAGCTGCCCAACCCAATTGGTTACGCTCCAGTGCCCTTTCTCCTGATGGAAAAACGGTAGTGTTTACTTATAAAGGCGATCTCTATCGTGTTCCTTCAACAGGCGGAACAGCTATTGCACTAACCACACATGAAGCGCATGATTTTATGCCGGTATGGAGCAATGATGGAAAACAGATTGCTTTTGCCAGTGATCGATTTGGCAACTTCGACTTATTCGTTATCCCTTCAGAAGGTGGTGAAGCAAAAAGACTCACCTATTTTTCTACTCCTGAATATCCTTACAGTTTTACAACAGATGACAAATCAATCATATTTGGAAGTAGCAGAATGGACATTGCATCAAACAGAACCTATCCTACAGCAGCGCAACCCGAATTATACCAAGTTTCTGTGAGTGGGTCAAGACCAGAGCAAATATTTAGCACTCCTGCAGAAGACGTGAAATTGAGTAAAAACGGACAGTACCTGATTTATCAAGATAAAAAAGGCCGAGAAAACCAATGGCGCAAACACCATACTTCTTCCATTGCGCGCGACATCTGGATCTACGATACTAAAACTGCCAAACACCGCAAAATCACTGGCTTTGCGGGCGAAGATAGAAACCCCATTTTTGCTGATAACGATAAAGCCTTCTACTATCTCAGCGAAGAAAGCGGCTCTTTCAACGTGCATAAAATGAGCATTGAGGGTGGCAAATCAACACAAATCTCCTCTTTCAAAAAACATCCCGTTCGCTATCTAAGCATGTCTAATAATGGCACCCTTTGTTATAGTTATGATGGCGAACTATACACGCAACAACCCAATGGCAAAGCTGAAAAAATCAAACTAAAAATCGCCTCCGATAGCAAATCAAATAATGAACGCATTGTTACTGTTAGTGGTGGTGCGCGCGACCTAGCCGTTTCTCCCAATGGTAAAGAAGTGGCTTATATTTTCAGGGGCGAAGTTTTTGTTTCCGGTGTGGATGGTGGCGGCACCAAACGTATTACCAATACCTCTGAACAAGAAAGATCAGTCAGTTTTTCACCCGACGGCAAATACTTACTCTATGCTTCTGAAAGGGGCAATAGCTGGAAGATCTATCAAACAGAAATTGTGAGAAAAGAAGAGCCTTATTTTTTTGCTGCCACCCTCATCAAAGAAACAGCTCTTATCAACAATGAAAAAGAAAATTATTTGCCCGCTTATTCTCCTGATGGGAAAGAAATTGCTTTCATAGAAAATCGTGCTACACTGAAAGTATTAAATATTGCTTCCAAACAAATACGCGTTATCCTAACCGACAAAGAATTGTTTAGCTGGGGCGATAACGACCAACATTTTGAATGGAGTCCGGACGGAAAATGGTTTTCTTTTGGCTATGCCGTAGAAGGTGCAGGAAATAGTGAAATAGGTCTTGTTAGCTCAGAAGGTAATGGCAAAATTACCAACCTTACTGAGAATGGATTTAATGATGCTAGTCCCAAGTGGGCCATGAATGGTAAAATGATTTTGTACGATTCTGACCGCGACGGACTTCGCGCCAAAGCCAATAGCGGCGGTAGTCAGAGTGATATCTTTGCCCTCTTCCTAAACCAAGAAGCTTTTGATAAATTTCGTTTGAGCAAAGAAGAATATGCCCTCATCAAAGAGCAAGATGAAAAAGCCGCCAAAGCAGATTCTGGAAAAAATAAATTGAAAAAAGATAGCCTCATCAATATTGAAATGGATGGATTGGTTTATCGCAAACTGAAATTAACGGTTAACTCATCTGATATTGCAGATGCATTGATGAGTAAGGACGGAGAAACATTGTATTATTTGTCGAAGTTTGAGAAAGGATATAATCTTTGGAGTACGAATACGAGAACCAAAGAGACAAAAATATTGGTGGCACTCAATGCTAATGCTAGTACGATTAAATGGGACAAAGAACAAAAATCTATATTCTTATTAGCAGATGGTAGCATCAGTAAGATTGATCCAACATCAGGCAAAAAAGATGCGATTGCCATTAATGGAGAAATGGTCTTAGACATTGCAGCAGAAAGGAAGTTTATGTTTGAGCACGTTTGGCGCAGAACCAAAACAACCTTTTATACGGCTAGTTTTCATGGGGTGGACTGGGATAGCTACAAACCCGACTATGAGCGGCACCTAACAGATATTGGCAATAATTATGAGTTTGCAGAATTGTTGAGTGAGCTATTGGGTGAATTGAATGTGAGTCATAGTGGCGCAAGCTTTAATAATGTAGTTCCTAATGCAGACGCCACTGCTTCATTGGGTGTTTTTTATCAACAAGATTATCAAGGGAATGGCGTAAAGATTGCAGAGCTGATCAAAGAAGGTCCATTGGTTAAAGCGGGATTGAATTTAAAAGAAGGAATGATTATTGAAAGTATTGATGGAGTATTAATCAGTCCCGAAAAAGACATTGCCCAATATTTAAATAGAAAAGCTGGTAAGAATGTGTTACTAACCATTCTTGATGGTACAACAAAAAAAGAACTGGTGGTAAAGCCCATCAGTATTGGAGAAGAGAATGCATTGTTGTATAAAAGATGGGTTAGAAAAAATCAAGACGAAGTGGATAAAATGAGTAATGGTCAATTGGGTTATGTGCATATACCGGGTATGAATGACGGCGCTTATCGCGTAGTGTATGAAGACATCATGGGCAAATATGCCAATAGAAAGGCAATGGTCATTGATACTAGGTTTAATAGTGGGGGCGATTTGGTGAGTGACTTAGCCACTTTCTTAACGGGTAAAGCCTATATGGTCAATTCAACCGATAAAAGAACCATGAGTTATGAACCAACATTCCGATGGACCAAACCTTCCATCGCCTTAGCCAATGAGGACAATTATAGTGATGGACATTGTTTCTCTTTTGGGTATCAAAATTTACAGATTGGTAAACTAGTGGGCATGCCTGTTCCGGGAACTTGCACATTTGCATCTTGGGAAACATTACAAGACGCAAGTATTCGATGGGGCGTACCTCCTGTGGGCGTAAAAATGATGAATGGACGATATCTGGAAAATTATCCTACAGAACCGGATCTTAAAATTATGAATGAATATGAAGTAGTGATTAAAGGAAAGGATCAGCAATTGGAAGCAGCTATTAATTCATTGTTAAAAGAGCTCAAATAGTTTGGTATTGACTTAGAGAGTTTCTTTATTTATTTTTTCCTGTGCTGTGATGAATAACTTTTGTATAGCTTTTATTTATGATCAAGTTATCATGTAAAGAAAATGATAATATTTATACATGATGCATTTCTCATGTAAAGGAGCGAGTTTGCTATGGATGTGACTGTAGTTGTTCATGATAACTAATTCCAATATCTTTACCACTCTTACAAAATCGCTCGATTCAACTTTTATAAAGCCTTGAACTAATTAATTCTTTTTTAGTAGTCTTTATCAGTTTTAATACAGTAAAAGCTCAAACTGCTAAACCAGTATTTAGTGCTGAGGAACTTGCAAAAAAACTGAGCAATCCAGTGGCTTCATTAATTAGTGTTCCCTATTCTTTCAACTCCCCGATGTGCTTCGGGCAATAAATGTTTAGTTGCAATGCTGTGGGCAAAACAAAAGTTGGGATATGTTAATTCGTTATCTCTTGCAAATTCGTATGCTTCAAATAAATCGTTAGGTTTTTCTGTAAGATTGGGCAAGTATGCTATGTTTTGCAATTTGTGTTTCAGATAGCTATCAATTTCCAATTCCTCCCCTTCTATTCTTGAAGAAGACATTACCGAAACCGCTGTGTAAAATAGTAATTAGTATCGTTTTTAGCAAAACCTGAATCACTGTTGTATCTTTGCAACAATGACTTTTCTTCAAATAACTCATATCAGTAAGCTTTTGGATGGAATTCAAATTGTGGATGATATTAGTTTTGAACAACAGCCTTTCCAAAGAATTGCCATTGCAGGTGAAACTGGTTCTGGAAAAAGTACCTTGTTAAAAATGATTGCTGGCCTTGTACAACCAAGTGCTGGAGAAATCATTTTTAATGGAAAAAAAATAAAAGGACCAGATGATCAACTCATTCCTGGCATCAGAGAAATTGCTTACTTATCACAACACTTTGAATTAAGAAATTCTTATCGTGTTGAGGAACTGCTCTCCTATGCAAATCAGTTAAGCGATGAAATGGCCAATGCCATTTTTGAGGTTTGCATGATCAATCATCTAGTTAAAAGAAAAACAGATCAACTTTCTGGCGGAGAAAGACAAAGAATTGCCATTGCCAGATTGCTCATTTCTTCTCCTAAACTATTGTTGCTGGATGAGCCTTATTCTAACCTCGACCTCATTCACAAAAATATTCTCAAAGACGTGATTCGTGAAATAGGTGATACTTTAAAAATCACTTGTTTGCTGGTATCACACGATCCTACAGATATTCTTCCTTGGGCCGATGATTTGATGTTGATGCAACAAGGAAAAATCATCCAAAAGGGTAGTCCAGAGCAAGTATATCAACACCCCGTAAACTCATATGCAGCCTCACTTCTGGGTAATTTTCAAATTGTCCCGCCAGGCTTAGCAGATACTTTGTTACACTTTGCTGGCGCACCATCTGCAGGCAAAAGCATTTTTGTGCGACCGGGCAATTTTAAAATCACCGATGCCCAACATGGCTTACAAGCAGAAGTTAGGTCCGTTCGATTTATGGCCGGATATTATGAGATTGAATTGGAAGTGGATGCCATGATTTTGCAGATCCATAGTATGAGCCGACAAATAAAAACTGGTGCCACTATCTATATTGCACTTGACACAACAACTATTCAATTTCTACAATAAATAGGCCTATTTATTGATACTAAATGCAATGTAGGCATCGCCTGTTTTTGTATTTAATTTCCCACCACCACAAGCAATGACAATAAATTGCTTTCCATCTTTTTCATATACAGCAGGTGTAGCAAATCCTGGTGCTGGCAAATCAAGTTCTAATAAAAGTTGTCCATTGCGTTTATTATAAGCACGAAACTTGCTGTCTCTTGTAGCAGCAATAAATAATAATCCACCCGCTGTAACTACTGAACCTCCATAATTCTCGGTTCCAGTATGAATACCCTTGGCTTTTAGTTCAGGATAGTCACCTAGGGTTTCTTTCCACACTAATTGTCCAGTATTTAAATTAATGGCACTGAGTGTACCCCATGGAGGCGAAACGGCTGGATACCCTTCTTTCGTTAGAAACTTATGATAGCCAGTTGATACATAAGGTAAATGATACCAATCATCATTGGATGTTTCAGTTGATTTGAATAGGTTGCTTTGATTGGCCTTCAATGCTAGAATATAACTAGCTAATGCTGATTTTTCTGCTGTTGTTAATTGTGGCATTGCAGGCATCATTCTTCGTCCTGCTGTTAGCAGTGTATCAAACTGATCTTCCTTGTATTTCATTTTTGCGCCTATAATAGAAGGATAGTTTCCTGCACCTTTCAAATCCTTTCCATGACATGACATACAGGTTGTTTGATACAGCCGCTTCCCCGCCATCAGATTTGTTTCTACCATTTTTGTTTTCTCTTTCACATCTACCATCGTTAAAACCCAAGGCATCTCACTTGCATTTATATATAAAATACCGGTTGTTGGATCAAAGGAAGGTCCGCCCCATTCTGCACCTCCATCAAAACCAGGAAAAATAATGGTTCCTTGTTTAGATGGTGGGTTAAACATATTGTCCGTTTTATAGGTATTCCATCTTTTTTTTAACGCTTCATATGACGAATCTGATACAAAATGATTCAAGTCCTTTTCTAATAATAGTTGTCTTACAAAAGGTTTGGGGAAACTTGGGATGGGTTGCGTTGGAGAAATTTTTTCTCCTACCAAATCACTGAAAGTTGGAACGGGTGTTTCTATGATAGGGTATACTGGTTTACCCGTATTCCTTTCCAATAAAAAAACAAAACCGCTTTTTGTAACTTGAACAATCACTTCCAATGCATGACCATCTTTTGTGATAGTTGCCACTACTGGCGCTGTTGGCAAATCTCTATCCCAAATATCATGGTGTACCGTTTGAAAATGCCAAATGCGTTTACCAGAAGTAGCGTCTAGCGCTAAAACTGCATTAGCAAACAAATTATCACCCGTTCTTTTGCCTCCATAAAAATCATATACTGCAGATCCTACCGGAGCATAAACAATTCCTTTTTCTTCATCCATACTAAATCCAGCCCAAACATTAGCACCGCCAATATGTTGATAGGCCTCTTTATCGTTCCAACTTTCATAGCCTTCTTCTCCAGGGTAAGGAATGGTATGAAATATCCATCGCAACTTTCCTGTATGAACATCATAAGCCCTAATATGTCCTGGTGCTGCAGCCGCTTCTTCTGCTACCCTAGTACCAATAATAATCAGTTCTTTATAAATAATACCCGGGGTAGTAGATGCTACGTATAATTTTGAAACATCCCTACCAAGATCTTGGTGTAGGTCAATCTTTCCCTTTTCTCCAAATGATGGAATAGGTAATCCTGTCAGCGCATCAATACAATACAACATACCACTGGCAGAATAGAACAAACGCTGGTCGTCCTTATTTGCTGTATAATAACTGACACCCCTACACACATTCATTGAAAAATAGCCATTGCCTTTTGTGTTACTGGTATCAACAGGATTGAAAACCCATAATTCCTTTCCAGTACTAGCATTCAATGCAAATAATTTTAGCTTGGGGGAAACCCCGTATAATACACCATCAATAATTAATGGATTCACTTGTATCTGTGTTTTTTCATCCGCATCCCCTGTATGATACTGCCATGCAATACTTAATTGTTGTACGTTATTTGTATCAATAATTGCTATGGGTGAATAGTGGTTATTTTCTTTATTCCCTCCATAATTCTTCCACTCAACAGGTTTCTTTTGGTAACATGAAAGTAAAAGACACACAATTAGGAATCCAATAAAAAAGTTAATGAATTGCTTTAATACCATTATTAGCGATTGATTTAGTAATTATACCATGAAACTTACCTATCATGGGTACTATAAATTTAGTAATTTTACTGGCACTATAATTTATCAACTTTTGTTTGTATGCGACTTTTATGCGCGCTTATTTTTACCCTTCCTTTTACTTTAGCCATTTCTCAGAATGCTAAAAATGACATTATTCCCAAACCTGTTCACTATCAGATCTTAAGCAATCCAAGTATTCTTCTTGATGCCACTTCTTATATCAATGGTCCCAAACAATTTAAGGCACAACTACAATACCTACAATCGCAGATCCAACATCAAACTGGTTTACAATTAGCCATCCATCACAATAGCAAAGATCAAAAGCATTCAAATATTGAAGTGTTTTTCGATACTATTGCCGTTACTAAACCAGAAATGTATTTGTTGGGATCTGGCGATCACAGCATTAGTATCAAAATAAAAGACCTTCGCGGATTAGTGAATGCCATTCAAACTTTTTTACAGTTAATTCCCATTCAACCAACTGCCTCTTTTCCCTTTCCTGCAATTCATATCACTGATTATCCAAGATTTGAATATAGAGGGATGCACTTAGACGTAGTGCGACATATGTTTCCCCTCCCATTCATCAAAAAATATATCGACTATTTAACTTTCCACAAATTCAATAGCTTTCATTGGCACTTGACAGACGACCAAGGTTGGCGGATTGAAATCTTGTCTTATCCCAAACTAAACAGTATTGGCTCATGGCGTAAGGAAACACTGATAGGACATTTTAATACCAGTCCTGCTCAATATGACAATACTCGTTATGGTGGCTTCTATACCCGTAATGAGGTTAAAGAAATTATTGCTTATGCGCAAGTTCGTGGCATTGAAGTAATCCCAGAAATTGATATACCCGGACATAGCCGCGCAACCATCACCGCCTATCCTGAGTTTAGTACCAAGCCTGATACAACTTGGAATGTAGCTACCACTTGGGGTATGTATAACCGACAAAACAATGTACTAGCACCTCGTCCAGAAACATTTGAATTTATACGCACCATTTTTTCTGAAATCGCAGACCTCTTTCCATCACAATACATTCATGTTGGCGGAGATGAGTGTAGTAAGCTTTGGTGGAAAGCTGATCCTTTTAGTCAACAGTTCATGAAAGAAAAAGGATTGAAAAACGAACACGAATTACAAACCTATTTTATTAGTCAGGCAGCAAAATATCTTAAAGAAAAAAACAAAAAGATCATCGGCTGGCATGAAATATTGGAAGGTGATTTAGATACTTCTGCAATAGTGATGAACTGGGGTGGTGCAAAAGAAGGCATTGAAGCGGGACTTAGAAAACATCGTGTAATCATGACCCCAGGAAAACCATTCTACTTTGACCATTATCAATCCAAAGACCCAAAAGATAGTCTTGCCATTCATGGATACAATACGATGGATTCAGTTTATATGTACGAACCTGTGCCTGATGCACTGAAAGCTGCAAAGCTTGATCAATATATTATTGGCGGTCAAGCGAATGTATGGACTGAATATATGGACAACCCATCAAAAGTAGAATACATGGTTTTCCCCAGAATGACCGCATTAAGCGAAGTTTTATGGACACCAGCAGCACAAAAAGATTTAATAGATTTCAGAAAACGATTAGACAATCATATGATTCCACGTTACCAATATTGGGGAGCACATTATTTTACTAATTATGCTCAATGGACTCGTGAGAAATAAACAATATTGAATGATGGCTGTTCTTAAGCATTTTGCCTTATTACTGATTGTTTGTCTTATTTCAACTAAGGCATTGGCGCAAACAGATACTACCTTTTGGTTCGCTGCACCAGCAATTAGTGTGGGTCATGCTGATAGACCAATCGTAATGCGCCTTTCCAGCTACGCATCCGCTTCTACGGTTACCATCAGTGAACCAGCCAATCCAAGTTTTGTAGCAATTGTGGTTGACTTACTTCCTTATTCTGCAAAAACGATCGACCTCACAAATTTTATCGCTCAAATAGAATCTGAACCCCATAACACGGTTTTAAATTTTGGTTTAAAAATATCGGCAACAAGCAATATCTCTGCCTATTATGAAGTGGAAGGGAAGGCTGGCAGTAGCTATAATAATCCTGAATTGTTCCCTCTAAAAGGAGCTATTAGCAAAGGTTTGAATTTTATGATACCAGGACAGCTTCAGTTTGATAATAGAAACACTGTGAACCCTAGAGCTAACAGCGGATTTGTAATTGTTGCTACAGAAGACAATACTGCTATTGATATTACCCCTAGTAAGGATGCAGTGGGACATACCGCTAACAATAAATTCAGCATTGTGTTGAATAAGGGACAGTCCTACTCCGTTATTGCCTCTTCTCAATTGGGTGCACAGCATTTGGTAGGAAGTATTGTTTCCGCTAATAAACCTGTTTGCATTACCATTTATGACGACAGTATTGGTCCGCCTAATTCCAGCTATGATCTAGTTGGAGACCAGATTGTTCCAGAAGACGCTAATGGAAAAGAGTTTATCTTGATTAAAGGTGAGTTGAATGTAAGTGGTAGCTATTCCGACCACTTCAATATCTTAGCCACAACAGACAAAACGGATGTTTTTCTCGATGGCGCTACTACACCTGTTATCACTTTAAATAGGGGACAGGTCTATTCCGATAAATTGTTTAAGAGTAGTTTATATATCAAAACTAGCAACCCCGTTTATCTCAATCAATTAACGGGTACAGGAAACGAGATGACTTTTACCAACGTTCCCAGTATTCATTGTACAGGTTCAACTTTGGTTTCTTTTGTGCGGTCAGTGAGTTCTCCTTTCTACTTAAACCTATTGTGCAAGAAAGAATCGATTGATAGTTTTTATTTGAACGATGTTGCTGGAATCATCAAAGGGAGTATGTTTTCTGTAGTAACAGGTACCAATGGACAATGGATGTTTGCGCATATCTCTACTGCAAACTTGCCCTTGATAGACGTAATTATTCCTGCAAATGAAACTGCCACAAGGGTTTCTAATACCAATGGATTGTTTCAACTAGGGTTTCTCAATGGTGGAACTACTTCGGGATCGGTGTTGGGCTATTTCTCCAACTATGCACAAACACAGGTATCGCCAGTGGCGGCTGGATTACAATGTACCGGTAATACTATTAACCTGACTTCTACACTGGTAGTTGGCGCAACCTATCAATGGACTGGACCTAACAATTTTAGCAGCACCCTTTACAATCCTACGCTTATTAATATTAGTCCCATTAATTCAGGCTCTTATAAAGTAGCTGCAAATATTCTTGGTTGTGGAACTTTTACAGATAGTGTATTAGTAACCGTACATCCCATTCCAACAGTTTCCATTTCTCCAAGTGATAGTATTTGCTTAGGGCAAACTAAAGATTTACAACTAAACCTCACGGGCGATGGTCCTTGGATGGTTGGTTATAGTGATGGAAATAAGTTGGATACTTTACTGATATCAGCTACCCCCTATATACTAACTGTAAAACCAACCATAACTACAACCTATACATTAAAAAGTATTACTGATGCAAATTCATGCACAGCAGCTTCTCTTGTAGGAGCGCCTGCTATTACAAGCACTGTAAAAGTGAATGCAAATCCAGTGGCAAAATTTGGGAGGCCTATACAAGTTTGTACACCCTCTACTGCAAACTTTACAGATTCAAGTACTATCAGCGATGGAACCACCGCATCATTTAAATGGTTATGGCGCTTTGGCGATGGTAGTATAGACAGTGTCAAAAATCCTATTCATATTTATACCAATCCCCTTTCAGCACAGGTACAATTATTGGTTACTTCACTTTCAGGCTGTGCCGATTCCTTGACAAAAACATTACCGATCTATTCAAAACCTATCGCTTCCTTTCAAGTTGACTCCGCCCTTTGTTTGCGAACAAGTTTGAATATTACGGACAAAAGTGACGCACTAGGAAATACCCTAAGCAAATGGTATTGGCGATTTGAAAATGGTGCAATCGATACCTTACAAACGCCCATTTATACCTATCCAACTATTGGAAATAAAACAATACAATTAGTAGTAACCAATAATAAAGGATGTGCGAGTGATACTGCTAGCAAGCAAGCTATTGTGAACCCATTGCCAACTGCTTTATTTTCGTTGTCAAGTCCCCTTTGCGAAAAATCAGCCATCACTTTTACAGACCAATCAATTGCCAATGCAGGTACTTTAACTAAATGGTATTGGGATTTTAAAGACGGTAGTACTAAAGACACAACGAGTGCTGCCGTTTTTAATAAGACTTATTCAAATGCCGCTACTTATCCAGTGAGATTAACGGTCCAATCAAGTAATGGTTGTATTAGTGATACCCTTGTTAAAAATGTGGTGATAAAACCAATACCAACTGTTGGATTTGTGTTACCAAAAGTTTGTTTGAGCGATGCCTTTGCCCTCTTTACTGATACCACAAGAATTGCCGATGGCTCTGAAGCACAGTTTAGTTATTTGTGGAATTTTAATGCAGGTATCCCAGCCGTAGTGCCTGCTCCAAGTATTTTAACGAGTACTTTAAAAAATCCTTCGGTTAAATATAATAAGTCCGACAATTACCAAGTCTCTCTCACAGTAACATCAAAAGACGGCTGTGCCATCAACCTAACCAAAGCCTTTACTGTCAATGGTTCTATACCAAAAAGTAGCTTTGTTATTCAAAAACCAAGCAGTCTTTGTAGCAATGATACTGTGCGAATACAAAATAAATCTACTGTAGATTTTGGAATAGTAACACGTATTGAAATCATTTGGGATTTTGTAGGAGCACCATCCCTTATTTCGGTAGATGATAATCCTTACCTAAATAAAATCTATGCACATCGATATCCTGATTTTCAAACACCTAGCACCAAAAATTATTCTATTCGCTTTATTGCCTATTCTGGTAGTGCAAGTTCCTGTTCAGATTTTTCTGAGCAATCTATAACGGTGAATCAAAGTCCAAAAGTTGGTTTTACTATTATACCCGGAATATGTTTAGAAGCAACCGCAAGGCAGATTGTTGAAACAAGTTTTAACGCATCCGTACCGGGCAGTTTTAGTTATAATGGTGTGGGCGTAAGTAGCAGAGGTTTGTTCAATCCGCAAACTGCTGGTGTGGGAACTTATTCCATACAATACTTATACAGTTCCAACAAAGGATGCATGGATTCTGCCACACAATCTATCACCGTATGGCCAAGCCCTATTGCAAAATGGGGTGTTGCAGCAATTGCCTGTGAGAAAAATGATTTGACATTCACAGATAGTTCCGTGGCTAATTATAGTAATATCATCAAAAGAAACTGGGATTTCGGTGACGGTGTTACCACAATTAAAACCAATTCAAATGGTTTTAATTATGTGTATGCGAGTGCAAATACTTATACTACAAAATTGGTTGTGCAAACGGATAGTGGTTGTATTAGCATAGTAAATACACAATTCATTAAAGTAAACCCACAACCCAAACCCAATTTTAATTTGCCGAATATTTGTTTGCCTGATGGCAGGGGACAATTTAATAGCGCTACTACGATAACTGATGGAACGGAAGCCTTATTCAGTTATCGGTGGAACTTCAATGATCCAAATGATCCATCCGGAAGTACGCTAGCAAATCCCATTCATCGGTTTTCAGCATTAGGTCCGTATACGATACAATTGATTGTTCGATCCAATAATAACTGTGTAGATTCTTTAAGCCAAGTATTGACATCGGTTTATCCTCAACCAAAAGCTAACTTTAGTTCAACCCCTTCTGAAATTTGTGTCAATGAAATGATTCAGTTCCAAGATTTGAGTGATGGAAAAACAAGTGCAGTAACTAGTTGGTTTTGGGATTTTTCAAGAGGAAATATATCTACACAACAAAATCCTAAGCAGAAATTTACAGATAGTGGTAGTTACCCAATTTCTTTACATGTGTATAATGCACAGGGTTGCGTGAGTGATACGGTTATAAAAACAACAGTGATACATCCTTATCCGATATTGGATCTGGGTCCAGATTTAAAGGTTTTACAGGATGGAGAAATTTCGTTGAAACCCAAATTTATTTTCGGTAATCAGTTAAGTTATCTATGGACACCAGCACAATATTTAAATAACGACACCGCCGCCATTCCAATTTCTAAGCCACTAGATGATATCACTTATCAACTAAAATTAACGGGTATTGGAGGATGCACAGTGACGGATCAGATTTTTGTGGAAGTATTGAAAGCACCGCAAGTACCCAATGCATTCTCGCCAAATGGTGATGGTATTAACGATACTTGGAAGATCAAATACTTGGATTCATATCCAGGTTGTACAATAGATGTCTTCAATAGATATGGTCAAAAAGTATTCAGTTCAGCAGGCTATGCCACTGAATGGGATGGAAAATTGAATGGCAAGACCTTGCCAATTGGCACTTATTATTATATATTAAATCCTAAAAATGGACGTGCTTTAATCAGTGGTTCAGTGACCATTATTCTTTAAACAAAAAAATATTGACCATTTACGTTTCAATGCTATCAATCGTTAGCTTTGTCTAAACGATAGCTATGGGGCAATTGGAAAATTATATTTTAGGCAAGTGGGTCAAGGGTGATGGGGAAGGGCAATTATTATATCATGCAGTTACTAATGAAGTGATTGGTAATGCTACTACAAAGGGGCTCGACTTTGCCTCTATCTTACACTATGCCCGTCAAAAAGGAAATCCTACGCTTCGTAATATGAGTTTTCATGAGCGGGGTAGAATGCTTCGTGCATTGGCTTTACACTTACGAGAACATTTAGATAAATTCTATCAAATTAGTTATCAAACAGGCGCCACAAAAGCAGATAGCTGGGTGGATATTGAAGGTGGTATAGGCAATTTATTTGCCTATGCATCTCTGAGAAGAAAATTTCCTGATCAACCCTATTGTCTTGATGGAGAAAATCATCCATTGGGCAAGACCAATAGTTTTATGGGTCACCATTTACTCATTCCCAAAGAAGGAGTAGCCATACATATCAATGCGTACAATTTTCCTGTTTGGGGAATGTTAGAAAAAATTGCGGTGAATTTATTAGCGGGTGTTCCTGCTGTAGTAAAGCCCGCAACAGTTACTTCCTTTTTAACAGAAGCAGTGGTTCGTGAAATTGTTGCTTCAGGAATCTTACCTGATGGTGCTTTACAATTATTATGCGGTAGTGCGGGCGATTTATTAGACCATGTTTCATCTCAAGATATCATCACTTTCACTGGTTCTGCTGTAACCGGGCAAATGCTCAAATCGCATCCAAAAGTATTGAGTGAAAATGTTCCTTTTACTATGGAAGCGGATTCATTGAATAGTATCATTCTTGGCGAAGACGTAGAACCTTCCATGCCTGAATGGGATTTGTTTATTAAAGAAGTGCGCAAAGAAATGACCACAAAATGTGGACAGAAATGTACAGCAATACGTAGAATTTTTGTTCCAGAAAATAAACTAGAAGAAGTACAAATAGCACTGGGTAAGGCTTTGGCTCAAACAGTTATTGGAAATCCATTGAACGAAACCGTTCGAATGGGATCATTGGCTGGCCAAAGTCAACGCAACGAAGTTCGTGAGCAGGTACAAAAATTATTGGCTTCCTCACAATTAATTTATGGTTCCTTAGATAGCGTTGCTGTATTGGATGCTGATGCTGCTGTTGGTGCTTTTATGAGTCCACTGCTTCTGCTCAACCAACTACCCATGTGTAGCACAGCTGTTCATGAAGTAGAAGCATTCGGCCCCGTTTCTACACTTATGCCTTATAAAAGTTTACAAGAGGCTATTGCATTGGTAAAATTAGGAAAGGGCTCATTAGTCAGTTCCATTGTTACCAATGATACGAGCAATGCGTGCGATTATGTAATTGGTGCGGGCACTTATCACGGAAGGGTATTAGTCCTCAATAGAGCTTGTGCAAAAGAAAATACGGGGCATGGATCTCCTTTGCCTTTGTTGGTACATGGTGGTCCGGGTAGAGCAGGTGGTGGTGAAGAGATGGGTGGCATCAGAGGCGTAAAACATTATATGCAGCGCGTGGCCATTCAAGGGTCGCCGGATATGATTACGGCTATCAGCAATGTGTACCAACCTGGTGCAACAGGCATTACAGGAGGTATCCATCCGTTCAAAAAATATTTTGAAGAACTCAATGTTGGCGATCAATTATTAACTGATACAAAAACCTGCACGGTCTTGACCGGCAGCCGCGCCACGCCCTCGGGCAGGTCGGCG
>JANOYH010000153.1:0-7796 GCA_031428775.1 Bacteroidota bacterium | reverse complement strand
TTATGTAGGTAAGGCAAAATGTTTGAGTAAACGTGTAGTGAGTCATTTTACGGGATTGGATACTAGTAAAAAAAGGCAAGCATTTTTAAGGATGATACATTCCATTGATCATACTGTTTGTCCAACTGAATTTTCTGCCTGCCTCTTAGAAAGTGTAGAAATAAAACGACTTTGGCCTGCATTTAATAAAAGCCAGAAAAGGTATGAACAGCTATGGAGTATCTATCAGTTTCAAGATAGCAGGGGTTATATGCGTTTAGCCATTGATAAAAAGCAAAAAACCATTCCACCTGTAGCAAATTTTTCTATGTTAGCAGATGCACATCGAATGATGTGGAAGCTAGTGAGAGATTTTTCCTTGCATCCGGTATTGTGTTTTCTTGATCAAACGAATATGGAGACCTATCCGGATATTGAAAAGTATAATGCTCAAGTGAGTCATGCTATAGAGTGGATTCAATCTACGAATGAAACTTATGTGATCAGGGAAAAGAACAATTGTGTATTAGTGGAAGCCGGAAAATTTTATGGCATGGGACAAATTAATGCACACGAAACCATCACTGAATTAGCGGAAATTAAATTAAAAGTAACAGAGTATCCTGAAAATGAGGTAATCCGATCGATGATCAGAAACTATGTTGAACGTTACCCTGGTAAAGTGGTTAAAATAGCCTAATCTGAATTCTTTTTTTTCTTTCCAATTCAGCACCTACATTCGCATCCCGAAAAACAAATCTTCATTTATTATAAATATTGCACATGAGTGTTTTTGCGCCAGCCATCGCGAGTAAGTTAAAGATTCGTCAGAATCAAGTAGAAGCCGTATTGTCGTTATTGGATGAAGCAGCAACCATACCTTTTATAGCCAGATATAGGAAAGACAAAACAGGCGATTTGGATGAAGTTCAGATACAACAGATCCAAGATGAATCAAAACAATTGAAAGAACTGACTGAGCGCAGAAACTTCATTGTAAAAACGATTGAAGAGCAGGGTAAGATGACCGATTTGCTTCAAAATAAATTGTTAGCAGCAACAACAATTGCGGAATTGGAAGATATCTATTTACCCTATAAACCCAAACGAAAAACAAAGGCACAGACGGCTCGTGAGAATGGTTTAGAACCACTCGCTTTAATATTATTAGCGCAGCAAAATATTTCACTAGAAACAGAAGTAGTTGTTTTCATTAATGATAAAGTGCTAACAGCTGAAGATGCCTTGCAAGGGGCAAGGGATATTATTGCTGAGTTGGTAAATGAAAATGCAGAAGCAAGGGCAAAGATTAGAAAACTGTTTGAAGAGACCGCATTGTTTTCTTGTAAAGTTTTAGAAGGAAAAGAAACGGAAGGAATAAAATATAAAGATTACTTCGACTTTTCCGAACCCGTTCATAAAATTCCATCGCACAGAATCTTAGCAGTATTGCGTGGATTTTTAGAAGGCTTTCTAAGAATGTCTATTCTGCCCATGGAAGAAGACGCACTTGAAATGCTTGAATATGTTTATGTGAAAGGTTTTACAGAAAGTTCGGTGCATATTAAAAAGGCAATTAAAGATGCATATAGAAGGTTAATGCAGCCTAGTTTGGAATCGGAATTCAGGTCTGCCTTGAAACAAAAAGCAGATGAAGAAGCCATCACTGTTTTTGCTGAAAATCTGCGTCAGCTATTGTTGTCTGCACCTTTGGGCAGTAAAAAAATATTGGCCATAGATCCAGGTTATCGAACAGGATGTAAGGTGGTTTGTCTGGATGAGAAAGGAGAATTACTCAAAACATCGCTGATTTTTATTCACGAAGCAAATAGAATGTATGATGCAGAATATACAATTAAGGAACTGGTAAAAACTTATGAAATTCAAGCCTTTGCCATTGGCGATGGAACTGCAGGAAGAGAGACCGACCAGTTTATTAAAAAATTAGCTTTTGGATTACCCATATTTATGGTGAATGAAGATGGTGCATCTGTGTACTCAGCTTCAGAAATAGCCAGAGAAGAATTTCCTGAACAAGATATTACAGTAAGAGGAGCCGTGAGTATAGGTAGAAGATTAATGGATCCATTGGCTGAGTTGGTTAAGATTGATCCCAAGAGTATTGGTGTTGGTCAATACCAGCACGATGTAAATCAGTTTCGTTTAAAAGAGCGACTTGATCAAACAGTAGTTAGTTGTGTAAACAATGTGGGTGTAAACTTAAATACGGCCAGTAAACATTTGTTGGGATATGTGAGTGGGATAGGGGCAGGGCTGGCTGATAATATTGTAAAGTATCGGAATGAGATTGGAAGATTTTCAGAAAGGAGTCAGTTATTGAAAGTGCCAAGGCTTGGTGGTAAAGCATTTGAGCAGTGTGCAGGATTTTTAAGGATTGCCAATGGTGCCCATCCATTAGACCAGAGTGCAGTGCATCCCGAAGCCTATACTGTAGTTGAAAAAATGGCATTGGACCTTGGTGTTCAATTAAAGCAATTGCTTGCAGATGAAACCCTCATTAAGCAATTGGATCCCAAAAAATATGTAACTGAACAACTGGGTGAATTAACTATAAGAGATATCATCAAAGAATTGAATAAGCCGGGTCTAGATCCACGATCAGAGTTGGAGCAATTTGAATATGCCAGTATCTACAAAATTGATGACGTGAAATTGGGGATGGTTGTGCCTGGTATGGTCACTAATATCACTAGGTTTGGAGCATTTGTAGACATTGGGGTAAAGCAAGACGGATTAGTGCATGTTAGCGAGATCTCGCATCATTATATTACTGATCCAAATGAAGCGCTCAAATTGGGCGATAAAGTGCAAGTAAAAGTGACGGAAGTAGATATTAATCGAAAAAGAATTGCGCTGTCTATTAAACAAGCACAGGAAGCACCAGCAAAAAATGAACGTTCTTTTAATCGCCCACATAATTTATCAAAACCAACACCTAAAAAAGAGCCCGACCTAGCATCATTGGATGTAAATGATGCATTGGCCTTGCTAAAGAAAAAATTTGGGAAGTAGTAGCAACATTAAAAATCAAATTTAATACCTTGTGCTAAAGGTAGTTTGTCGCTCCAATTGATGGTATTGGTTTGTCGGCGCATATAGGCTTTCCAAGCATCACTGCCGCTTTCTCTGCCTCCGCCGGTTTCTTTTTCGCCTCCAAATGCGCCGCCAATTTCTGCGCCACTGGTGCCGATATTGACGTTGGCTATACCGCAGTCACTTCCGCCATATGAGAGGAATCTTTCTGCTTCACGCATGTTTAAAGTCATAATAGCGGATGATAGCCCTTGTGGAACGCCGTTTTGAAGTGCAATGGCTTCTTCTAAACTGTTATATTTAAGTAAGTAAAGAATGGGTGCAAAAGTTTCGTGTTGCACAATCTCAAAATTGTTTTTAGCTTCTGCTATGCAAGGTTTCACATAACAACCGCTTTCAAATCCTGCACCTGATAAAACAGATCCTTCTACTATAAAATGACATCCTTCCGATTTGCCTTTTTCAATGGCATTTAAATAGAGGGAAACTGCATCTTTATCTATCAAAGGGCCTACATGGTTATTAGAATCAAGAGGATCACCAATGCGCAGTTGACCATAAGCCTTCATTAATTTTTCTTTGAATTGGTCGTACACTTTTTCATGTATGATCAATCTCCTTGTACTGGTACAACGTTGACCAGCAGTACCTACTGCTCCAAATACAGCACCAATTAAAGACATGTCTAAGTCAGCGTGTTCAGATATAATGATGGCATTATTACCACCAAGTTCTAAAATGCTTTTCCCCAATCTTGCACCAACAGCAGTACTAACCGCTTTTCCCATTCTTGTGGAACCTGTAGCAGATATCAAAGCAATATTTGAATCATTGCTCATCCATTCGCCAATCTCTCTTCCTCCTTGAATTAAACAGTTCACGCCTTCAGGCACATTATTTTTTTCGAAAACAGTAGCCACAATATTTTGTATGGCGATACCACAGATGGGTGTTTTCTCACTCGGTTTCCAAACAGTGGTATTTCCACAAACCCATGCCAATGCTGCATTCCAGCTCCATACAGCTACGGGAAAATTAAAAGCTGAAATAATACCTACCACGCCTAAGGGATGCCATTGTTCATACATTCTGTGAGAAGGTCTTTCGCTATGCATAGTTAACCCATAGAGTTGCCTAGAGAGACCTACAGCAAAATCGCAGATGTCAATCATTTCCTGCACTTCACCATATCCTTCTTGTAAGCTCTTTCCCATTTCGTAGCTTACCAATTTACCCAACGCCTCTTTGTGTTCACGCAATGCGTCACCAATTTGCCTAACCACTTCACCTCTTTTGGGGGCAGGCCAAGTTCTCCATTCCAAAAAAGCTTGTTTAGCTTTTTCTAAAGTATCGTTATATGATTTTTGATCAGCTGTAATTACTGTAGCAATCAATTCGCCATTTACAGGCGAATAGGATTCAATGCTGGTGCCATTACTACTAATCCAGTTGGTACCTGTAGATACACCAAGATTAGTTGCTTGTATATTGAGTGATTTTAGAAAATCCATGTTGAAAATTTCGACAAAGTTACAAATCAAAATCTAAGAACTTAGAGGATGTTTTTTTAGATTAAAAAGGGCTGTTTTTGTTGAAATAGGCTTTCTTTTATTTCGACTTTGATCGTTGTAATAATTGATCATAAACACCACTATAACTGCTGCCTATCGGTATTTCTTTACCAGAAACCACCAGTTTGGTTTTACTGAACTTTTCAATTTTAGCTACAGGTACAATAAATGAACGATGAACCCTAATAAAATCTCTGGAAGGTAGTTTCTCCTGAATGCTTTTTAATGTCATTAATGTAAGTACAGGATTGGGTTTGATATATAATTTGATATAGTCGTCTAAAGCTTCCACCAATTCTAAATCTTTCAGGTTGATTTTCATGATTTCGTAATTCACTTTAACGAAAATGGAATTTAGTTGTAATTCCTGTGAACCTAGAAAATCTATATATTCTTTTGCCTTGTAAGCCGCTTTTAAAAATCGATCGTATTCAAAGGGTTTTAATAAATAGTCAACCGCGTCAACATTAAAACCGTCCACTGCAAAATCTTTATAGGCTGTGGTAAATATAACAGGGGGTTTCTCTGTGAGTAATTTGTAAAATTGAAGGCCATTGATGTCGGGCATTTGGATATCTAGAAATAGTAAATCAACCTTATTTTCTTGTAGCCATTTTTTTGCTTCGTCGGTATTAGAAAACACTTTTTCTAATTGTAAGAAAGAAATTTTTGCACAGTATTCGCTGATTAATTGAAGTGCTAGAGGTTCGTCGTCTATTGCTATGCAGTGAATCATGGTGTGATAATCTCAAGGTGAACATGATAAATATTTTCTTCGATAGTATGCGTAAGGGTGTATTTTCCTGGGTACATCAAATCTAGTCGCCTTTTGACATTTTTAATTCCAATTCCTGTATTCTCCATCATATTATTCTCAGAAGCAACAATAAAATTAGCCGAGTTGAACACAATTTTATCTGTGGTTGCATGAATACTGATTTCAATATTTGTATTTGATTTTGTGCTAATTCCGTATTTGAATGCGTTTTCTACGAAGGGTATAAATACCAGTGGTGCAACCATTTTCTCTTCAATATTACCTTCTGCACTAAAAGTTAATGTAGTTTTTTCTGTTAGACGTACTTGTTGCAATTCAATAAAGTTCTTAATAAAGTCAACTTCATTTTGTAGAGCTACTTGGTGTTGGGTAGTTTCTGTAAGGATATATCTCATTATGGAGGATAGTTTCATAACAGCTGGTGCCGTTTTTTCACTCCTCACTATTGCTAGAGAATAAATATTATTCAGTGTATTAAAGAAAAAATGTGGGTTGATCTGCGACTTCAAAAAGGATAATTCTGTTTGTATTTTTTCACTCTCAGTCTCCTTTCTATTCTCTTCTGTTTTCAACCATCTTTGAATCACCGAAATACAAGTGCCAACAGTATACACTAATAGAAAGAGGGCAATATTATAAAAGTCAATGAAGCTCCTTCTGCCCGGTCCACCACCTCTTGGTCGCATTTTGCTTGAATTGCCAGCATTATTGGCGAAATTTCTTAATTCAGGAGGCGCAAGTAGGGTAGCAATATATTTAGGCAAATACAAATACAGCACTAAAAAAACAATGGCACTAACCACATAGATTAACCATTTTTCTTTCATCAATAAACGCGGAATGAGTACTAATGTATTTAAATAATAAAAAAACACTAAAAACAAATTGTTACAGACAATTGAAGCAATCATGTGATCACTCATAGTAAAGTCTGCATCAAGCATTCTAGGAAAGAATACTAAATAGGGTAAAGAGAAAAAGCAAGCCCATGCTGCAATATGCGCAACAACTGTAACAATTCTCTTTTTTGGACTAGGCAATGCTGATATGTTTTGTTGAAAATAAAATAATTTAACCAATTTTCAACGAAGTTATCCCCAAGCGGGATGGTAAAATGATATTATGGGTGAAAGTTGAGCTCTTATCGGTGAAATAAATATGAATAAATTTTATTATTTGGAAATTAATTCACTATATAAGTGTTGGATTAATCCATCTGCAAGTCCAATTTTTGGTACATAAATTTCGTCTGCGTCTGCCCATCGCATCGCATTGATATAGATTTGTAATGCTGGAATAATAACATCTGCTCTGTCTTCTCTAAGTTTATAGATATTGATACGGTCGTGTAATGAAAAACTTGAAATCTCTTTATAATAGTCTTTGAGTAATTCAAGCGTAAGTGGTTTTCCATCTTTTTTCTTACTTAGTGAAAAGACTTTATTGATATTTCCACCTGTACCTATGGCAACAATTTTTTTTTGTCCCTTGGTTATGTTTTTGATATAATCTTTTAGTTCATTCCATAAACTATCGTCTACCATTTCTTTTAAGATTCGAATGGTTCCAATATTAAAAGATTTTTTTGCAACTAAACGATTTTCCGCAAAAAAAGTAAGTTCCGTGCTGCCACCGCCAACGTCCATATATAAATAACTGTGGTCGGTATCCATTTGTTCCGCTACATGGTTTTCATAAATGATGGAGGCTTCAATATCTCCGCTAATGATGTCAATTTCAATACCCGTTTCCATTTTCACTTTTCTGATGATATCCTGACTATTGGTGGCATCACGCATGGCGCTGGTGGCGCATGCAATGGAATGGGTAACACCATACGCATTCATGAGATGGTTATACGCCTTCATTGTTTGTAGGATCATCCCTCTTTTTTCTTTTGAAATTTCTCCTTTTTCAAACACTTCAAATCCTAAGCGGAGGGGCACCCTAACTAAATTCAATTTGTTGAAGATTGTTTTCCCTAACTGGTCGTGGCTCGGATCTGCAATTAACAAACGAGCCGCGTTACTTCCTATATCAATTGCTGCTAACCGCACTAGTTATATTTGTTTTTTTATATAGGTAATGAAAGGTTTCAATTTGTGACCTAATTTGTTTTTTGCCAACGAAAGGTACATAGTTGTTGCTTAACTCGTTGTCTAGGTTCCTTGCTTTTACATTGTCGGCTAGTTGAATGTGGATAATATCGATCAATTCATTTTTTAAAACTGGATCAGTAATTGGAATAGCCGCTTCCACTCTATGGTCTAGGTTTCGAACCATCCAATCGGCACTTGAAATAAATACTTTTTCATTGCCTCCATTGTGGAAAATCAATACTCGGGCGTGTTCTAAATATTCGTCCACTATACTGATAGCAAATGGGGCCGGTTTGAATTTTTTATTTTCCAATT
>JANOYH010000152.1:0-3218 GCA_031428775.1 Bacteroidota bacterium | reverse complement strand
ATAGAACAGATGTTACATATTGTAAAAAGCTATGATGGCAAACCTGTTACCGAAGTGCATATTGTTGGAGGGGTACATCCTAAAATGGATATGAATTTCTTTTTGGAATTATTAAGAAGCATCAAAGCACATCGACCTGATTTGCATATCAAAGCCTTTACGCCTGTTGAGTTGGATTATATGTTCCGCAAAGCAAAATTAACAACCGCCGAAGGAATGAAATTAGCACATGAAGCAGGTCTAGATAGTCTTCCAGGCGGTGGGGCTGAAATTTTTCATCCAGAAATCAGGACACAGATTTGTGAAGATAAAGTAGACGCAGATGGTTGGCTAGGCATTCACCAGGCAGCGCATGAATTAGGGATGCATAGTAATGCAACACTTTTATACGGACACATTGAAAAATTTTGGCACAGGGTTGATCATATGGAAAGGTTGCGTCTATTACAAGATAAAACGGGGGGATTTAACACATTTATACCTTTGAAATTCAGAAACAAAGACAACGACATGAGTTATGTTACAGAGTCGTCTGTAATAGAAGACTTGAGAATGTATGCCGTTTCTAGAATCTATCTTGATAATTTTCCACATGTGAAAGCATATTGGCCAATGTTGGGAAGGCAAACTGCCCAATTGACTTTGAACTTTGGGGTGAACGATATTGATGGTACTATTGACGACACAACAAAGATTTATTCAATGGCAGGTAGTGAGGAACAAAGTCCTGCTATGAGTACAGCAGATTTAGTCAACCTCATCAAACAAGTCAATCGCCAGCCTGTTGAAAGGGGAACTTTATATAATGAGATCAGGGACTATTCCAATGTTGACTTAACTGAAATTGAAATAAATCCGTTATTGAATTAGCACTCCGGTAAACTTATTGGAATATTGATAGCCAAACCGCCATCGGCTGTTTCTTTGTATTTACTATTCATATCCAACGCCGTGTCCCACATAGTTTTGATCACTTTGTCTAAACTTACTTTAGCAAAATCTGGAGAGCTTTGTAATGCCAATTGTGATGCGGTGATGGCTTTGATCGCGCCCATGGTATTTCGTTCAATACAGGGCACTTGAACTAGTCCACCTATTGGGTCGCAGGTAAGTCCGAGGTGATGTTCCATGGCAATTTCCGCAGCCATCAAACACTGGCGTTGCGTACCTCCCATTACTTCGGTTAAAGCAGCAGCAGCCATTGCGGATGACACCCCTATTTCGGCCTGACAACCACCCATTGCCGCTGAAATGGTCGCACCTTTTTTAAAAATGCTTCCAACTTCTGAAGCTGTTAATAGGAATTTAATGATTTTCTCTTCTGAATTACCATTACAAAATGCAATGTAATAGAGTAATACAGCAGGTATTACACCAGCAGCACCATTTGTTGGAGCAGTCACTACCCTTCCAAAAGATGCATTTTCTTCATTCACTGCTAATGCAAAACAACTGACACAATCTAAAATATAGGTAAAGTCTTGGCCTCCGTTTTTTATACATGCAAGCCATTCATCAAAGTCCCGATAGGTTTGATCTTTAATAAGTCTTTTATTCAATGCTGCAGAACGTCTTCGTACCATTAGACCACCCGGCAATAAACCTTCCGAATGTGAGCCCCTATAAATACAATCGCGCATGGTATGCCAGATATGCAGCACCGCTTTTTTGGTGTCTAGTTCTGGACGCCATGCTGTTTCATTCTCAAGCACTACTTCACTAATGCTCAACCCTTTCATGCACCAATGCAATAAATCAGCAGCCGTATTAATGGGGAATGGTAAATCAATATGTTTTTTGCCGCCAACTGCATCTGTTTCTTTTACAATAAACCCACCACCAATAGAAAAATAAGTATCGCACCATGCATCTCCATTATTTAATTGCACTAAAAAAGACAAACCATTTGGATGAAATGGCAAAGACTCTTGGTGCAAAAACAATAATTGTTGGGCACTATTAAAATCAATTGAATGTTCTCTATTTAAATTGAGCAAATGAGAAGATTGGATCTGTTCAATTTTAGTGTTAATACTATCCACATCAATGGTAACGGGGTCTTCGCCACTGAGTCCGAGTAAAACCGCTATATCTGTTCCGTGACCCTTGCCTGTTTTTGCCAATGAACCATATAATAAAACTTGAATGGAAGCAACGTCTTGTATGCTTGCTTTTGCTTTAATCAGTTCAAGGCAAGCCAACGCTGCACGCCATGGTCCGAGTGTATGAGAACTAGAAGGTCCTACGCCAATCTTAAACATATCAAAAACCGAAATGGATTCGTGTGGCATATATTTATAGGTTTACTTATCAAAAATAGGATAAGCAATGACCATTTAATAAGTTTTTATGCAAAAGAGTTGTGCAATTTTTATATTTGAGTATGAAACAAGGATTTCTAATAGCCCTAATCTGCACTTACTACTTTTTGGCATTTGGTCAAACTACTAAACTAAAGCAACGTGACAAATCTGATACGGTATTTCTATCAAAATTGATGGAAAAATATCCCCAATACTTTAAAGAAATTCTATTACAAAAAGACAGTCTAAATGTACAAATTGTCTATACACAAATTAATCGTGATAAAAACAACAAAGCATCCTTCAGAGAATTTCATTTCAACTTACATAACCAACACTATTTTTATCCTGCATCAACGGTAAAAATGCCTATTGCATTTTTGGCTTTAGAGAAGTTGCAAGAGTTGAAAATAAAAGGTTTAGACAAGAACACTACAATGGTAACTGATAGTAGTTATAATGGTCAAACGATTGCGTATACACAACCCAATTCAGCCGATAGTAGGGCAACTATTGAAAATTATGTGAAGCAAATATTTTTGGTTAGTAGTAATGATGCATTTAATAAACTCTACGAATTTCTTGGACAGGAATATATTCAAAATAAATTGGCTGAAAAAGGATATCCCGACATCATCATCAAACATCGTTTAGATATTTTTTTAACAAAGGAGCAGAACAAGGCTACGAATCCTATCAGTTTTTATGATAGCACTGACCAAATTGTATATCAACAGCCGGCCCAATATAGCAATGCAATATTTCCAACAATGAATGTGCATCTTGGTAAGGGATATTTTAAAAATGGAGAATTGGTCAATCAACCATTTGATTTTTCAGAAAAAAATCGGGTTTATTTACAAGACCAACACCATATGCTTCAATCTGTGCTATTTCCAGAAGCATTTAAATACA
>JANOYH010000151.1:0-7576 GCA_031428775.1 Bacteroidota bacterium | reverse complement strand
TTGCAATTTTTTGTTTTGTTGGTAATTTTTTTCAATGTAATTAGAGACACTTCAAAAAAAAAGTAGATGCAGCATAAGAAACAAGTTTTTTTACCTTTTGTATTGGTATTTGTGGTTGTGAATTTAGTGGCATTGGGGTTTACGGGTTTATTAAAAGGATGGAAGATTGATAATAAGGTTGTAATTGGCGCGAATATTTTATTGTTTTTGATTAGCATCTATAATTGTGTGCAACACTTGAAAGTGATAAAGTCAACAAATCCACATGCTATGGTAAGGGGTGTTATGGGATCTACTGTGATAAAATTATTTGTGTTAGGTGCCGCCGCTTTTATTTATTTATACAATGCAGGCGAACAAATAAACATCAATGGTTTATTCATAGGAATGGGGTTATATATTTTATATACTTGGATGGATGTTCGAGTTGCATTAATTGTGAAACCTGAAAAGAAAGATGTCAGTAACTGAGCATCCCATGCATACATTGATGCACTACCTTCCTGAAGGCAGTTTTGAACCGGTGGTAAAATACTTGCATCACTATAAAGTGCACTTAACCGTAACCAAAAAACGTAAATCTGTATTAGGTGATTATCGACATGCAGGTAGAGGCGGCAATCATCGTATCAGTATCAATGGCGATTTAAATAAGTACGAATTTCTCATTACCCTTTTACACGAATTAGCCCATTTATTAACTTTTGAACAATACCACCATCGGGTAGAATCCCATGGTAAGGAATGGAAAATGTGTTATAGTAATTTGTTGATAGTGTTTGTCAATTTAAAAATTTTTACACCAGAAATAGAAATAGCCCTTCAGAAATCTATTGCCAATCCTGCGGCTACAGCAAATGGGGAGACCGAATTGCTACAAGTATTAAGATTATTGAATCCCACTCAAAAAAAAGACCATTTTCCTGTTTTAGATTTAGCAGAAGGGGTTTTGTTCCAAACCGATAATGGTAGGGTCTTCAAGAGGGGAGCCGTGCGTAGAAAAAGGATTGCCTGTACTGAAATCAATTCTGGGTTGCAATACACATTTAGCCCCATTACCCTTGTGCAATTAATAGTCCCAACAAGTGCTTAATTTTTTTTCAAATAAGTACTTGCTTTAATACCGTTTTTTAGCCCTTTTTAAAAGCGTGATTTAACGGTATAAAAGGGGTGTTTTTTTGTCGTTTTTTTAATATCTGCACATTAATATTGAGGTATAAAAAAAACAATATGCTATACCACCACAGAAAAACAGAACGCATGCAGTTGGGGAAAAATATTAAGTCGTTACGAGGCTTAAAGGGATATCCTTTAAAGTATGTTGCTACAGAATTAGGAATGAGTATTTCCAACCTTTCGAATATCGAAAATGGAATAACGGGGATTGAGCAAAATACCTTGAAAAAGTTAGGTGAAATACTTGGTGTTGACCACAAAAACATTGTTGTCTTTAATCCGGAAAGGGATTTATTTAAAAGAATGGGACAACTAAATGGGTAAGGGGAAGGTCAACAACAGAATGGGAAAAGTCAAAAGACGGGTAAATGGGAAAAGACGGGTAAAAGGGAAAAGACGGGTAAAAGGGAAAAGAATGGAAATAATTGGCAGCAAACAAAAAGTCCCGAATGTTTTTCATTCGGGACTTTAAAAATAATTGAAATAGTGATTAAGCAACAGCTTTCTTAACAAGTTCGGCAGCTTCACTTAATTGAATGGCAGATTGAACTTTCAGTCCACTTTCATCAATTAATTTCTTTGCTTCAACGGCATTGGTACCTTGCAAACGAACAATGATGGGGATTTCAATATTCCCCATCTTATTGAATGCTTCAATAACACCTGCCGCAACACGATCACATCGAACAATACCGCCAAAAATATTAATCAAAATAGCTTTTACATTTGGGTCTTTCAAGATGATTCTGAAACCTGCTTCCACGGTTTGTGCATTAGCGGTACCACCTACGTCTAAGAAGTTGGCGGGTTCACCACCACTCAATTTAATCATATCCATGGTTGCCATAGCCAAACCAGCACCATTTACCATACAACCTACGTTACCGTCTAGTTTAACAAAGTTCAGGTTAAATTGGCCTGCTTCTACTTCGGTAGGATCTTCTTCGGTTACATCACGCAAAGCAGCAATATCTGGGTGACGCATTAGTGCATTGTCGTCTAGGTTCAGTTTGCAGTCAACTGCAATAATTTTTTCATCACTAGTTTTGAATAATGGATTGATTTCCAACATGCTAGCGTCGATACCTACATAAGCATTGTATAAATTGGTCACGAATTTCACGCAATTTTTGAAAGCTTCACCACTCAATCCAAAATTGAAAGCAATTTTCCTAGCTTGAAATCCTTGTAATCCACCACCTGGGTGCACCCACTCTTTAAATATTTTTTCAGGGGTATTGTGTGCAACTTCTTCAATGTCCATACCACCTTCGGTACTATACATGATCACATTTTGGCCTTTTGCACGGTCTAATAATATAGAAAGATAGAATTCCTTGGTTTCATTCGGACCAGGATAATAAACATCCTGAGCAATCAAAATCTTGTTTACTTTTTTACCAGCAGGGCCTGTTTGGATAGTTACAAGGGTACCTCCAAGGATATTTTTGGCAAAATTGCTAATATCTTCTAAGCTTTTTCCTACAGCAACACCACGTTGTTCGCTGCCTACTATTTTGCCTTTACCCCTGCCACCGGCATGGATCTGGGCTTTTACTACGGCAAAGTTATTGTGGGTCTGAGTCTTAATCTGGCGATAAGCTTCTTCAGCTGCCATTACAGTATCTACAGCAATGCCTTCTTGTACTGGAACATTGAATTTTTTCAGCAATTCCTTTGACTGATATTCATGCAGGTTCATACGTAAAAAATTTTTGCGAAGATAGGTGAAACACCCTATAAATTCGGTAGGTAACTTTAATTATTTATTGTTCTAACATTAATTTTTATATTTTTACTTTCTTCCAAAATCTTAGAAAAACAAACTAAAAAAACATGAAAAAATCAATTTTTGTAGCTGCTACCTTTTCAATGGTCATCGGACTATCGTCATTCATCTCGGGAAATGTAAAAAAAGACCTGGTTAACTATAATGTGGATACTACAAAAAGCAGAATCGATTGGATTGCTTCAAAGAAAGGCGACTTCCATATTGGTATCGTTCCAATAAAAAGTGGATCTGTTTCAGTTGACGGTGGCAAATTAAAAGGGGGCAAATTTGTGATTGACCTTACTAATCTTAAAGTTAACGATGCAAGTGCTGGACGCTTAACAGGTCATTTGAAATCTGCAGATTTCTTTGATGTGGCAAAATTTGCTGATGCTACTTACGAAATCAGCACAGTTAACTATACTTCTGAAAATACTGCAGACGTTTCTGGAACTTTAACCATCAAAGGAACAGCTGTTCCGGTTAAGCTTTTAGTAAATATTCGTAGTGCTGATGAAAAAGGCTTTTTTGGACAAGCATTTTTAAGCATCGACAAAAGTTTGTTGGGTGTTGCTTACAAAAATACTTCAAATGATGTACAACTTGCTATTCACATTTTTGGTACAAAACAACCATAATTGTATTGTTTGTGTTGTCTTAAAAATCCGATACGGGTCTAAATAATCAATGTAATATATTATAGAGGCTGTCTCAAAAGAGGCAGTCTTTTTTTTAGGACGACACAGTGGAATGATGTTTTTTATCTTAAAAGATGCTTGAATTTATCAAGGGTTGATGTTAAAACTAAATTCTAATTCAAGTACCGTTCCTTCAAAACATTGATGTGGTGCAGGTTGTGGCCGAAGAGGATAAAGCAAAGGGCATTTAGTTTAACGGGATTTCCGCTAGCATTGCCTATTAATTGCAATTGGGTTTCTGTAAAACTGGCTATTAAAATATCGGTTGTTTTTCGTACCAATAAATACTCTTCTTTCAAAGCATCTAAACTTCTATTCTCAACAGGAGCATGAATGGCATAATGATTTTCATCAAATCCGGGCAAGGGTGTTTGGTCGTTTCTTGAAATACGCAAAGCCCGATAAGCAAAAATTCGCTCCGTATCAATCATGTGTTGCAATAATTGCTTGATGGTCCATTTTCCTTCTGCATATTGAAAATCTGCTTTTGTATTTGGAATAGACTGAATAAATGTTTGAATTTGTTCTGGGTAAGTCCGCAATAATTCTGCCACATCAATCCCTTTTGCTAAATCTGCATATCCTTGGTAGAAACTGCCGAAATCACCTGCTTTTGGTCTGCCCATTATTTTGATTTTGCTGATTTTGAATGGGTAGTATTTGACTTTGTTTGGGTACTAGTGGGTTTGCTATTTGTATTAGTAGCTTTTGTAGAGGCTTCTTTGATAATTGGTTTGATCAAATCTGCCGCCGCTACTGCATTGTATGCATTCACTATTCCGCCAGTTTTGCTCATATTGGCAAAAGGCAGTTTTTCTTTTTGTGTTCCGGGCTTATAATTAGGGAATTGTGCATCTGGAATTGACACAGATGATTCTATGATTTGTTTGATTTGAACGGCTGTCAAACTTGGATAGTAAGACCTAATTAATGCTGCAACACCTGTTACTACTGGAGTTGCCATGCTGGTTCCATTTTGGTTACCATAGCCGTTTTTGTTAGGCAAAGTGGAATAGATTTTAACTCCAGGTGCAAACACGTCGACAGAGCTTTTACCATAATTGCTAAAGTCTGCTGCAATACTTCCTGTTACAATTGGGTCAGCACTTGCACCTATATTCATAAAATTAACTGCGGTATAATTTTTTTGTTTAGGATTGGGATATATTTCTTTTTCATCATTATTCACGGCTTCGTTTCCTGAAGCGTGCAAAATGAGTACGTCTTTTGATGCTGCATATCTAATAGCACTATCTACCCATGGTTTTTCAGGCGAAAATGATTTGCCAAAACTCATATTAATCAATTTGGCCCCATTATCAACAGCATAGCGAATACCTAAAGCTACATCTTTATCGTATTCATCACCATCTGGTACAACGCGCACCATCATCAATTGCACATTGTTGGCAATGCCATCGACCCCAATTTCGTTGTCTCTTTGAGCACCAATTATGCCAGAAACGTGAGTGCCGTGCATAGGACTCGGTCCCATGATATCATTGTTCCCGTAAAACCGATCTTCTATGTTTTGGTAATTGTCTTTGATAATATCGGCTCTGTAGTCGAATGGTGCAATTTCTTTTGATTCAAAGGCCAACTTTTTCCCTTCCACATATTCATCTAATTGTTCAATGATGGTAGTGTTTTTTTCATCTGCGTCAATTCCTATCATCTTGATACAGGTTAAAAAGCCCAACTTGGATTCCTTTGCTTGCTTTGAATTTGCTTCAAATTTTTCTACTGCGTCGGAAGTGAATTCATCTATACCCATTTCTTTTCTCAGCACTTTATCGTGTCGCTTCAAGGCTTTCGATGTCATTTCAATAAATAATAATTCCGTTTGTTCTTCCGTGCTGAAATTCAACTCTAATGCGGCTTTGTTCCAAATAGAATATAAGATTTTATCTTCAAAGGAAAGGGTAGTAGTGTCTATTTCTTTTCCTAAATAAAGGTCTTTGTAACGGTGATAAATTCTGGATCTTTCGTCGGAACACTTTTTTAAATTTCTACCATCCTTGCCGCCTAAAAAATTCCATCCATGCACGTCATCTATATAACCATTGCCATCATCGTCAATACCATTGCTTGCAATCTCTCCACGGTTTGTCCAAAGATTTCTCTTGAGGTCTTCATGAGTGGTATCAATACCTGAGTCGAGTATCGCCACAATAACAGGTTTCGATGGTCTATTTTTTTCTTGAAGGAATAGGTAAGCTTTGTTTAAACTGATGCCATAAAAATGGTCTTGCGTTTCATCTAATAAGTGCCAACCCCTAGGTGCCGACTGGGCATGGGTAATAGTTGAATTCAATAATAAAAACAAAAAGGCTAATGCAATCCCATGTTTTGTCATTTGTAAATATTCAGACTTACAAATTTGCGAAAACATATTGATAAGTTAATGTAGTTGGTCGTTTTTTAGGAAAACGTTAGGTATATCATTCCTTAAAATAGAAAGAGGGCACTTTAAAAAAGGGTTTGAACGCCATGTGCGATTTTAAATTCCTGTTGTAATAGCCATTTTTTACGCCACATACCGCCCGAATAGCCGGTAAGCGAACGGTCGCTTCCAATTACTCTATGACAGGGCACAATGATACAGATCTTATTTTTGCCGTTGGTACTGGCTGCGGCACGGATCACTTTTGGGTCGCCTAGCTTCTTGGCCAAGTCCATATAACTGATGGTTTTACCATATGGAATTCCCAATAATTCATTCCAAACCCGCACTTGAAAGTCTGTACCTTCTTGGTGTACTGGAATAGAAAACTGTTTTCTCTTACCATGAAAATATTCAATCAGTTCTTCTGTACACTGGTGCATCACTTCTGAAATACCCGGTTCACCATAAACCATTTGGTCTGGTTCGTCTACATAACTCAACTCGCTAATATATTGGTCATTGCCTCCAATTTTCAACAGACCAATGGGACTTTCATAATAAGTATAGTATAATTCACTCATAAGTTGCCATTTTTCAACCGTCTAACAAATTAGACAAATAAAGTAATTCGTCTTTTTTGTATTCATTTTTGGGGTTAGAAAAACATTTGGCCGTTTCTTTAATTAAGAGCTGTATGATGCGTTTATGGGATAAGGGTTTGAAGAAGTGGGCACTTGCCACTTGTCCAATTCTTGTAAAATATTGTTCGATGTCTTTGTGTGAAAAAGCATGACCAGTAGTGCTATCAATATAAAAATGAATAAACTCTTGGGGATTGCCTGAATCGGTTGCTGGGTCGTAATCTGAATGAAAAAAAGCTATGATGGATTGTTTGGGGATATCAATAATTCTTGCATTGATATCTAGCAATTCGCACATAACCTGGTAAATAATGCCATTGGTAATTGCATTGCCTTTTTTTGCGATCAATACTTTTTGAATGCAGAAATCATCCAAACACTCGTAGTTGATTTCAACACCTTTTAGGCGATAATATTTGTATAAAATACTCGTAAGAACATTGGCTTGTTCTAAAGGGGTTAGAAAATTATTCAATTCAAGCCAAACGTTACGCCTGATTTTTTCAATTTCTAGGGTAGATTGGGTACTTTGAAGATCTGGGTATTGGAATTTTGCCACTAAAATGGCGCCTAATAATAAGTCGTGGTAAGCAGCATCTCTCCATTCTTTAAATGCGTCTTTTAGATCCGAATAATGCAACCGATGTATAATTATTTCAATTCTATCTTGAATGCCGTCATTCAAGGTTGTTTCCCATAAATGTTCCAAATTAGGGATGATGCCTTTGCCGTATGCAATCAGTTTTTCTGAAACAGTAGAATAGACTTCCTCATCTGGGTCGTCTATTAAAGTAAACAGGGCATTGATTTCTCTGGTTGTTTGCATATGAATTGGTTGAAAATGACAGCAATAGTGGCATCCATTATCTGCGATATTCTACCTCAAACTAACTTCTTTTTTTGC
>JANOYH010000150.1:0-3403 GCA_031428775.1 Bacteroidota bacterium | reverse complement strand
CAGCAATAAAAAGCAAATACTAAAATAACTACGAATATATTTTTGATTATTGACATCCAATTTTCATTTGTGAATTATGCGAATCATATGTAAATACAGTGCTCATATTATTAATTGAAAAAGGGGCGTGAATTGAAGTATCTCTTGACATAGCATTAATAGCACGTATTGACAAACTATCACTTCGGGTAGAAAAAACAGCTGTGTTGCCTAATCCTCCCCAAGAAAGGCCATGATAAATCGAGTCGCGTAGTATTGTTGTAATGCTTTGATTAGGAAATAACGATTTTAAAGGGTTGGTCATTATCTCTATCAAATTTGCAGCCATCGTATTGTGTTGAGAATTATTTCCAGGCGGCAGAAAAGATCCATTTGACATTTTAGGTGGCCAATAAAGTGGGAAAAGAGTTTTAAATGTATTTGAATCAATAATATTGCTCCTATATTCAAGATACTTAAAATCAATGTATGCATGAATTGCTTCATGAATTAGAGTCGCTGCAATATATTCTTGAGTGGCATGTTTCAATACCCATGGATTTAATCTTATAGTGCCGTAAAAGTCGCCACTACTTACAAATGAACTGTCTGCATTTGTATCCCCATCAATATCTTGTTTGCCCCAAATTGGATTGGCTTTAATTGTCAAATTAAGTCGTTGATTAATCCCAAATACATTTTTCAAAGCAACTTGAGCGAGTGCATTAATATTTGAATAACTTTCAAGTGAATCTATAATTTTTTTTATGCAAGGAAAGTTGTTCGATATAGAGGTATCTATTATTACTTGATTTGCAAAGTAAGGATCAAATGTTTCCTCCGGCTCCCATCCTTCCTCGCAACCACCGGAGTGTTTTAGATCTGGGTCACTACAATCAGGAGGCGTATTATTGTTGTTATTTCCAGTTGAACCGCCACCTCCTCCACTGTTACTGCCAGTATTCCCAGAGCCAGTATTATTGCTATTTCCTGTGCTAGAACTACCACTATATTCAAACCAGCCATGACAAAATTCACCACTATAACAAACAGAACAACCAAGTTCGTAGTCACATCCACCCCTATCTCTGCAAATATCCGGAGTTCCACAAATATTATAAGAAAGGCATTCTCTGACATAATACACATCATTAGTGCTCTTGTTCTTAACAGGGTTCATTATAAAGCTTAGCTTCTTCTTTAGTGAATTAGATTTAGGAAATAACCCAGGATCTTTTATATTAAAATCAGTATGCCCTAATGTCCGGTTGTCAAGCATCATAAAGAAAACTGCATACCCCTCGGCATTTGTGTTTGTTGCTGTCAATCCATGTGGTTTATCTTGATACTGCCAGTCACATAAATAATAGAAACTGGTATCAGTTGCACTGGCTTTAATTACCATTGAAGCATTTACATAATTCTGTGCATCACGTACAAATGGGACATAATAAATGTCAACAGATTTAGCAGTGTCTGTTACACTTTCATTATTGGAAGTGCCCATTATATTTTTTTTGATAGTACCAGAAATGGATTGTTTCTTAATGGATAAAGATTTATCCCAATAAGGGTATCCAATACGTTCAACCGTTTTTGAAATAAAATGATTCTTATCATTTTTTCGCTTTACAAAATCTATCAATGTTAGTATGGTTGGGTCACTACTGCTGTGTTCGTTCAAAAAGCGGTTTTCTACTTGCGCAATATATGCTTCAGAACTATTGCTGCTATGATTGTCGATCTTTTTGCATGAAAGATATGTGCCAAATATTGACAGAATAAGAATAAGAATCAATGAGGATTTTAGCTTACTTTTTCCCATAAAATGTTACACTTAATTTAGAATGTTGTTTTATTAAAACCCAATATATAATGAGACTCTTAAAACTAGAGGGGGTATTTAAACTGGTTACAAACAAAATTTAATTCTAACAATCAATAGCTTAGGCTAATATTTATTAGAATTATTTTTTAGGGGGATAAAAAATATTAATCTTAAAATGAAAATACTATTATTATTCGAAATATGCAAAAAAAACTAATTCGAAGAAGTTTTACAAAAAAATATTCTAAAAAACTATTTAGATGGGAACCAGAACTCACTTACCAATTTCAGAAATTACAGAGTGACTATTGTCTTAGAAACTAATAAGTGGACACTACAAAATAACCATTGTAAATAATAGTAATATTGTTCAGGGTTTAGTTAGTTTATCAAATGAAGGCGATCATGTTTTTATGCATTTATTGGAAAATGCACCATTTAATATTGGTAAAAACAAGATGTACGAAGGAATAATGGGTAATTTGGTGGCATACGCATGTAAGTTGTCATTTCAAAGGGGGTTTGATGGATTTATTTCATTCACTGCGAAAACGAAACTAATTGAACACTACGAAACAGCATTGGGTGCGTATCATTTTGGGAACGGGAAAATGATTTTAGAAAGAGACCCAGCTCAATTTTTAGTAGATAAATATTTTAAAACAAAATAACATGGGACATATTAAAGAACCGAAAGGTGTTGATTTTGTAATTAAAAGTGAACCATTAACCGACGCTGATCGTAAAATGATTAGTGAACATATATTGGCATACAAACAAAAGAAGAATAAGGTTTCAACGACTAAGAGGAAGATAATTTCAACAAAGAACAAATTGGTTCACTCCTAAACCTATTACAACCTTTACAGCTAGACGCAAAAGTCACTTCCTTCCAAATTACAGGAAGTTCGGTGGTCAAAACCAACATTCTTTTCAATTCATCCTCTCAGGTACTACCCTTAACCTTTCGTATTAGACACATGAAAAAGAACAAAGTAGAGTTAGATGTTGATTTTATAGGTGGTCAACAACCCTTAACGACAAAGGAGCAGTAAGAATTGAGTGATTATTTTAAAAGTTTAAAGTCAAAAATCAAGAAATCTAAATCAAGGTTTTCTTTGAATGAGAAAACTTTGATTAAAATATAATATCAAGGAACTGTTCGGTAATTTCGAACTGTTGCGAATGCAATAAATTCATTTGATATCCCACAATTACACAATCTATCTTTTAAATAATTAGTTATACACAGATTCTTTTTCTTGTGCAGCACCCTGTGCAGCTATACCTCATTCTGCTTCACACTTATCTATACAAATTTAAATCTAATCAACTGATAACCAATACTAATTAATGGATTAAAAAGAATAGGTGTTTCCTAAACACTAGATCCAAGTTCGATTCTTGGCGAGACCACCATCTTCTTAGAACCCTTGATTGTCAAGGGTTTTTTGTTTTTAAGGGTATGAATTTATATTAATAGAGTTTGTTATTTGTGTAGCAGGGTGTGTGGCAGGGATGTGTTTAAAGAATAGAAAAATCAAGTTTGATACAATTATCCAACCACAGGAATATATCCCCCCAGATTGTCCCCAG
>JANOYH010000149.1:0-7345 GCA_031428775.1 Bacteroidota bacterium | reverse complement strand
TTAACGAGTGCTTCATTCCCATTCATGGCAAATACAAATTCGTATTTCTCTTCACGAATCTGTCGTCGAAATTTCTGTTTAATCAGTGTTTCCAAATCTACCTCATCATCTGCTACAAGTATTTTTGCCATTGTTATAATTTGAGTTTTTCCTTCAACATTAAAAAGTCGACAGGCTTTGTTAGAAAATCATCCGCTCCTAGTTTCATCGCTTGATTATAGTTCTCTTCGTCACCATAAGCGGTTATCATCATTACAATTGGAGGAGGAGTTTGGTATTTTTGTTTGATTTGCTCCAATAATTCTAAACCACTCATCCCTGGCATATTGATATCCGATAAAATCAATACTGCTTCATGGTGATTTTTTTTCAAATAGTCCAACGCCAATTCTCCTGATGTTGCAAAGGCAAAATCAACAATTCCATCCCTGATTTCTTTTCGAAATTTTTGTTGAAAAAGAAACTGCATATCCTGTTCATCGTCTACCACTAATATTTTCATATTCTGTTTTAGTTTTAAAATTGCAATATGGGTAATAATATAACAAATTCAGCATATTCGCCTTCTTGTGTGTTTACAATCAATTCACCTTCGTGACCTTTTGTAACAATATCATAACTCATAGAGAGCCCCAGTCCAGTACCCTCTCCTGTTGGTTTAGTTGAGAAAAAGGGTTGAAATATTTTTTCAATGACTTTGCTAGGAACGCCCATCCCATTGTCCTTTACACGAATCTCCACCTTATTACCTAGTTTTTTAGTGCCTACCCAAACAGTGGGTTCAAACCCTTCTACCCCTAATTTCTTTTTATCTGTAACTGCATAAAATGCATTGGTAATGAGGTTCAAAATTACCCTTCCAATATCTTGTGAAATGACTTGTACGTTACCAATGGATTGGTCAAAATCAGTTTTCATGGTTGAATTGAAGGATTTGTCTTTAGCCCTTAGACCATGGTATGCCAAACGGAGATATTCATCCGCTAATGCATTGAGATCAGTAGGTTCTTTTTTTCCTGTACTATTTCTACTGTGTTGTAACATCCCCTTTACAATTCCATCTGCGCGTTTTCCATGGAAGGTTATTTTTTCTTCATTTCCCTTTATGTCTTTTGCTATTGCGCTTACTTCCTCCAAATTTCCTTTGCTCAATTCATCTTCCAACTCTTCAATCAGTTCAGCATTTACTTCTGAAAAATTATTAATAAAGTTCAATGGATTTTGAATTTCGTGCGCTATTCCTGCAGTCAATTCTCCCAGAGACGCCATTTTTTCTGACTGTACCAATTGGGTCTGGGTAGTCTTTAGGTCCTCAATTGTTTTTTGCAATTGATTGGTTCTATGGGCAATTTTTTCTTCTAGTACCTGATTCTCTCTTTGCAAACTCCTTGATCTGAAAACAATATATGCCCTAATTATTCCAATAAAAATGAGTATATAAATTAAATAAGCCCACCATGTTTTCCACCATGGAGGTAAAATAGTAAAGCTAAATTCTGCTGGTTCACTCCAAATTCCATTCATCCCTTTGCTAGCCACTCTAAACCTGTAAAAGCCGGAAGGTAAGTCGCGGTAATTTTCACTAAATGCATTTTCTGAAATTGGACTCCAATTTTTATCAATACCTTCTAATATATAGCGATACTTGGCTTGATCTGGATTGGCTATATGTGTTCCAGAAAACGAAAAAGTCAAGAAGTTTTGATTAAAAGGCAACTGCAAATTTGCTGGTAATAAATATGGACCAATAATACTATCCCAAACAATATTATTTTGTTCCTGATAGCTTTTTTCGATACTTAGTTCTTTGTTTTTATAAAAGCTATCATTGCCATTTTTCCAAATAGTATCAATTTGTTTGATTGATGTAGCTATCAGTTTTTTATCTTTGAATTCAAGTGGCTTATCTAATACACGAATGCCCGTTACAAAAGATTGATTGACAATGGTATCTTTTTTTGGCAAATCGATAATGGTTAAAATCTGGTCTTCTACCCCTCCCCAAAATTGACCATCTTTTGTTAAATAGGTACTATTTTCTGCAAAATCTAATGCGGTTAATCCTTGTGTTTTACCAATATAGGTAAACAGCCATTTATTTTTATGGATGCCTGAATCTTTGTATAATATATTCAAACCATTTGACGTACCTACAAAAATTTTCTCTTTATACTCATCAAGTGTATAGAGGCTGTTTGCAGAGAGGCCTTCGCGAGTTGTAAAGCTGGAAAGTGTGTTATTTTTTAGGTTTACAAGGTCAATCCCTTTTTCAGTTCCAATCCAAATATTTTTTTCATGGTCTTCCAATAAAGTGGTGATTTCATTACTGATTAAACCTTGAGCAGAACTTAAATATTGAATGGTTTGCTGACTTTTATCAATCACAAAAACACCACCCAATAATTTTGAAATCCAAATTTGTCCATTAGAATCCTCAATAATGGTGTTTACTTGATTTTTAGATTTATCAGGTACATTAACAACCTGCTTTATTATTTTCTTGTTCAAATCAGTAACATATACATTACCATCATTTGCGCCAAGCCACATTTGACCGCGACTGTCTTCAAAAAATGCAGTAATAAAATTATTGGGTAACCCTTGTTTATGCGTGAAGTGTTTGATAGAACCTTTTGCTGGATCAATGATATTGATTCCAATATTATTTGCATTCGTCCAAATTTGCCCTGCTTTGTTTTTGTAAATGACATTGGTTCTATCTAATAGTAGCCCATTCTTTTTATCGATATGCTTAATGGTTTGTTTTTTTCTATTGATAACCTCTAGCCCAGTATAAGTGCCTAACCAAATATTTCCACTATTATCTTCTTTAATACTCCAAATATTGTTACCCCCTAAACCATTGGCCTTGGTGAAATTACCGGGCCGTCCATTGAATGAATTGATGATAAAGCAGCCTCCTTGAATTGTGCCAATCCATAACTGGCTATTTTTGTCCTCTGAAAAATTAAATATGACTGCATTAGGACCAGGTGCTAATCTAATTCTTTCAAACTTACTATTTTGCAAGTCGAAATTATACACGAATCCACTATCAGTGCCCATCCAAACCTTACCAGACCTATCTTGATAAATGGATGGAATAAATCTTCCTAGATCAAATCCCTGGTCTTTTGATAAATGTGCGATGGAACCTTTTTGTCTATCAATAATATCCAGACCATTGGTTCCTCCAATCAAAATTCGATGATCCCTATCTTCTAAAAGTGCATAGCATTCTCTATTGTTGAGACCATTCAGTTGGCTAATTCGCTTATTCAGTTGTTTTTTCTGATCAATCACATTAACGCCAAGGGTAGTGGAAATCCAAATAAGACCACGACTGTCTTCTATAATTTTGACATTGAAATTTTGAATTAGTCCTTCTTTTCTAGAAAAACTTTTGAATGTTTTATGTTCTGGGTCAATGATACTAATACCCTTACCGGCTCTAGCAGCCCATATTTTACCTGAATTGTCTTTCACCATTGAATAAATAGAAAAACCAGCAAGGGTGTCTATCAATTCATGCAATAAACCAGCTTTAATATCTACATGATAAATTTTACCTGTTAAAGTACCAAGCCAGATTCCAGTCGCATCATCTTCTACCATTGATGAAATATTCTCTTCATTGAGTCCTTGTGCTTTTGCATAGGTTTCAAGATTTTCACCATCATAACGCCATAGGCCTCTATCAGTCCCAATCCAAATTTGCCCATTTTTATCTTGAATAAAACACCTTCCATTGCTCATTAAACCCATGTCTTTTCCTGCTTCCAAAACGCCCCTGCTAGCTCCAGATCTAACAGAAGGGACCCTTGCTTTTGTAATTCTTGGTCTACCTAGTAAATATGTTTTGAATCGTAATGAGTCGGTAGGAAGTTTATGTAATTCAAAACTGGTATCCGCAATTTTATCAAAATCAAATTGTTTCTCTACCATTGGCCTAATAAAAGGCCTTCCTTCTCCAATTTCAAATGGCTTTTCAGGAATATTTGCAAGGTCAAACTTAGTTTCGGGCATTGATTGAATGCTATCAGGAGGGGTAATGGCCCATTGAATTGCTTTGGGGTCGCTAAATTTAAAAGCCCTAGTTGTTGGTTGCGAATATTCAAATTCTAACGACGGAAATTCGGTTCTTTGATTCCCATTTCCACACCCAACTAAAAAAAATGCCCCGATGGCAAATAGCAATAATGAAGGGAAATGGAGTCCAGTTAATTTTGGCATAAAATAAATATACTAATTCTATACATAATAATCATATTCCATATCACCATTTTTATACAAGAATTAGCTATTTCATACAAACAAGCAATAGTTTTCCACAGTTCAATTTATATCCAACTTAATTTATGATTGCAACACCTATTAATTAGTGCGCGCATTATCAATAAAATAATACTTCACTTCTTTGGGCTTATTGATCAATTTGTAAAATTCTTCTAGATAGCTAACCATTTGAGACCTATTCTTAGTACTTAGCGGTTCAAACTGATTGATTAGGGCATAAATGCTATCTTTTTGTTGATTAAAAACCAAAATAGCTTCGTCTAATTCTTCCATGGTTCTCGGGAACCCACGGTAAACCCTAGACAATACCGATTCTGTTTTCATGATTGGGTCTGGAACTGCATAATCGGCATTCACCAGTCCAGAAAAATCAAAGTCATAAGGCACAGGTATGGGTAGGCTCAGACTGTCTTTTTTCGATTTAATCAGTTTCACATTGTGGTTATTAAGAATTGACCAGTCTGTATTGCCTATCATGAATTCAAAAATGTTAACCAAGGTCATTTGTTTTCTATCAGTAACCTCAGAATTTATTTTCACATTTTCCAATTCTTTACACTTATTTCTCTTAGCAAGTGCATCTACATCTTCAATAAAAAATGCATCCTGCAACACTGGCTTTTTTTTCCCCGCATTGTCTTCATAAGTTATTTTGGCAAGCCTTACCCTAAAACTTTTTTCAGTGATTAAATTGTATATTTTATACACCAAATATTCTTTTAACAATAATTGTTGGTTATAAACTGATGTTCTACAAGCATTGACAAGTTTAAGGCTTCCTAAAGATGTTAGTTTGGAAGTTTTACCATTCTTAAAATTAAGTTTTACTGGCGGCACAGTACAAATGGATCGACGCATTTTGCCCCTGAGCGTTAATTGAATTTCTTCACTAATAGGAGATCCATTTGCTGCTTGAGTGGTAAATTGAGCTTTCTGTATTTCGTCGCCTTTTTTATTCCCATTTAATAAAAAGCTAAGGTCAGTGGAGATATTAATCAGGAGGGGTTTCTCGTCTTTAAAAAATTGAACACTATCAAAAGCAGATTGCCCAAAGGAATTCAGCTCAAGAATCAAGCAAGAGATCAAGATGACTATTTTGAAAATTCTCATTTGTACTATTTTGTTGATTGTAACATATTTCATGAATACAAAACCAGGTCCATTTAACAATTTCTTCTATGACTTGGCCAATACTTCCACTGGGCATTTGAATATGCAATAGTGCCGCTAGTGTTGGAGCAATGTCAGTAATAGAAATTTGTCGGTTTGATTTTCCGGCATTAATATGCCAACCATAGAAAAGCAGTGGAATATGCGTATCGTAAGGATTCCATGAACCATGACTTGTTCCACCTGCTTCAAATCCCTCTAACCACTGTGGTTGCAAAATGAATTGAATATCGCCACTTCTGTTTGGATAATAGCCGTTCGCAAACAATTCTTTTTGTGCTCTTGGCAAGGTAGTTTCTGATAAAGAGGTAAGTGAAAATGCTCTATCCATTCCAGTTAAATTCAACAAATAGTCAATGACCGTTTTTTGTACTTCCTGTTCATTGATTCTTTTTGCAGTCATTGCTTTGTGGTCAAGATAAACCTGAAAATTGGCAATATCTGTAACAAGTTCATCTACCTTGAATTTATCTTTTAAAATTTTATTCAGTTCTGTAAAAACCATTTTAGTTATCAGGTTGCCAGCTGGAATTTTATGTTCTAAAGAAAACCCCGGAGTATGGGCAGCTCCATGGTCGGCCGACAAGAAAACCAAGTACTTACCTTCCCCAATTTTTTCATTTAAATAATTCAAAAACTCTCCTAAATCCTTATCCAATCTCAAAAATCCATCTTCTGCTTCAATAGAATTTGGCCCAAATGCATGACCAATATAATCAGTGGAAGATAGGCTAACTGCTAAAAAGTCTGTTGCATCGTGTTGCCCTAATTGTTCGGCTGAAAGGGCAGATTTTGCCATATCTAGGGTAAATGTATTTCCTTGAGGAATAGTAGCAATCATACTATAGTTTTTCCCTACAAATTTTTTCAAATCATAAGGAAAATTAGTTCCTGCACCAAAAGGTTTGTTTTCATACAGTTTATCATCAGCAGTACTTTGCAAATAAGTGCCAATTGGATTTAATGTATTCCAGCCTTCTTCATAATATTTATCAACTGATTTTTTTGCATTTACCTCTTGCACCCATTGTGGAAGTTCATTCATATAATAGGAGGAACTAATCCAATTACCCGCTTTATTATCATACCAATAAGCGGCATTAGCTGAATGACCTGCAGGCAAGATACTACCTCGGTCTTTCATAGCAATTCCTATTACTTTGCTTTTAAAATTAGTGGCTAGTCGAAGTTCATCCGTAACTGTAGTCACCAACAAATTTTTGGGGCTCATTTTACCCAAATCAGTCATACTACCAATTGTTTTAACAGAATCATCTTGGGTACAATACCTATTACTATTAAGCTGATTATCCCACCAGTTATTCCCGGTAATTCCATGGATTGCGGGAACAGATCCCGTATAAATACTAGCATGACCACAGGCGGTAAATGAGGGCGCATAAGTAATCATGGTATTTTCACAAGAAAATCCCTGATTCAATAACTTTTTAAACCCCCCATTTGCTGCGTACCTATCGTAATACCGATACAAATAATCCCATCGCATTTGGTCAACCACAATGCCAACTACTAATTTTGGTCTGGCAACTGAGGTTTGTGCCGCTACACTAAAAAAAAATATGCTGGCAACAAAAAACAGGAATGACTTTTGCATATGAGGAGTTTTAATAAAGATAATTCAAATTGACTTGTCTTATCAACGCAAAACAAATAATCTTGGGCATAAATAATCAGGAGATTTGTCGTTTTTCCAATAAAATAGGTGATTTTTAGGAATGCAATTATTATGCAGAAAAGTCCAAAACCAAACAACTGATGAATTATTCCATTCTTTTGCAAAAGGTAGCGGAGCAGGTTAGCATTTTTTACCGCGACCAGTCCGACTCAAATTTGCTCTACCACAACCAAACATTAACAG
>JANOYH010000148.1:0-35129 GCA_031428775.1 Bacteroidota bacterium | reverse complement strand
AGATGCCGCCAATTACAAAGGCGCCCCTAGCTTTTGCGTAGTACACAATCACTGATGCAAAAAAGTAACAGAGCGCAATGCGTTGTAACACACCCATGATGCGGATATTCTCCCAGGTTTTGGCTACAATATTTTCTCCATCCCATTTTACAAAAGGACTCCAGTTTAAAAACAGCCCGATGGCAAAAATCAAGAAAGTCCGCTTCAGCACTTTTTTCCAGAAATGAGCCGGTCCCGCTTGCTCAAAACGCGGCATCACAAATGCCATAGCATTACCTACCGCAAATAAAAAGAAGGGGAAGACTAGGTCGGTTGGTGTACAACCATGCCAGGGGGCGTGTTCTAGCGGACCGAATATATGTCCCCATGACCCAGGGTTGTTCACAAGTATCATCAGGGCAACAGTGGCACCCCTGAAAACGTCGAGGGAATAGTAGCGTTGGTTCATGGCAAGATTTTCAGCCTTGAAGATAAGGATTGCAGGGCTTGTTACAAATAAGTATGATAAGTTTAGTGAAGGAATGGCCACTCAAAATCCTTAATTTCGCAGAATCAACAGCTCAATAGATTACATGAAAAAAAATATTTTAATAACAGGTGGTGCCGGATTTATTGGCTCGCATGTAGTGCGTTTATTTGTGCAGAAATATCCTGAATATGAGATCTTCAATCTGGATGCACTTACTTATGCAGGTAATCTAGAAAACCTGAAAGACATCGACCACTTACCCAACTACCATTTTCTAAAAATCAATATCCTTGATGCAGATGCACTGGATCAGGCTTTTGAAGCGCATGGAATAACCGATGTGGTTCATTTGGCGGCTGAGTCGCATGTTGACAGATCCATTGTATCGCCCCTAGACTTTGTATATACCAACGTGATTGGAACAGTAAACCTGTTGAATACCGCGCGTAAAAAATGGGCGGCCGACTATAGCAAACACCTGTTCTATCATATCAGCACCGATGAAGTGTATGGTAGCTTGGGAGCAGAAGGTTTTTTCTTAGAGACCACTGCTTACGATCCAAACTCTCCTTATTCTGCCAGTAAAGCGGCATCGGACCATTTTGTAAGGGCTTATCGTGAGACCTATCATATGCAAACAGTGGTGAGTAACTGTTCTAATAATTATGGTCCTTACCATTTTCCAGAAAAATTAATTCCACTCTTCATTAACAATATCATTGAAGAAAAACCTTTGCCTGTTTATGGCGATGGTTTGTATACGCGCGATTGGTTATTTGTAAAAGACCATGCCTTAGCTATCGATTTAATTTTTCACAAAGGGGTTGACGGAGAAACTTATAATATTGGCGGATTCAACGAATGGCGGAATATTGATTTGGTGAAATTACTCTGCACGCAAATGGATGAGAAACTAGGCAGAGCAAAAGGCTATAGCGAGAAATTGATTACTTATGTGAAAGACAGGCCGGGGCACGACAGGCGCTATGCTATTGACGCCGGCAAAATCAATCGGGAACTGGGTTGGAAGCCAACAGTTACTTTTGAAGAAGGATTGAGCGAAACTATTGATTGGTACCTTACCAACACCGAATGGTTAACGAATGTAACCAGCGGTGCTTATCAAAACTATTATTCAGGAATGTACGAAAACAGGTAATTGCATGCGGATTGAAACTACAAAACTGGCGGACTGCCTGATCATACACAACACTGTCTTTGGCGATAACAGGGGTTATTTTTTTGAGAGCTTTAATCAACAAACATTTCTGGATAAAACGGGCATGCATGTCAATTTTATTCAGGATAACCAATCAAAATCAAGTAAAGGTGTGCTACGAGGATTGCATTTTCAACACGGAGCAAGTGCGCAAGCAAAATTGGTAAGGGTGCTGGAAGGAAAGGTATTGGATGTGGCGGTGGATATTCGTCAGAATTCTCCCACATTCGGTCAGCATATAGCCATTGAACTAACTGCTGAATCTAATATGCAGTTTTTTGTACCAAGGGGATTTGCACACGGATTTGTGGTGTTGAGTGAAACAGCTACCTTTTTTTATAAGTGTGATAATTTATACGACAAAGCATCTGAAGGCGGCATTATTTACAACGATCCTGCTCTTGGAATCGATTGGCAATTACCGGTAGATGGCTTAATCATATCTGAGAAAGATCAGGTATTACCAGCCTTACAAGAGATCACCGCAAGCTTGAAATTTTAAATTTGAATTAAATCAACCAATATGAAAGGCATCATTTTAGCAGGAGGTTCTGGCACAAGATTATATCCCATTACCAGAGGTATTAGCAAACAATTGATGCCGGTATATGATAAGCCGATGATCTTTTATCCTTTGTCCATTTTGATGTTGGCGGGTATCAAAGAAATTTTAATCATCACTACTCCAGAAGATTCTCCTCAGTTCAAACGTTTATTGGGCGATGGCGTCGATCTGGGTTGCCGATTTGAATATGCGGTGCAAGCGGTTCCGAACGGACTAGCACAAGCCTTTGTTATTGGTGCAGATTTTATTGGAACTGATAAAGTAGCGTTGATTTTGGGCGATAATATTTTCTACGGTGCGGGCTTTGGTAAACTGGTGGAATCTTTCAATGACGTGGAAGGTGCTGCTGTTTTTGCGTATGAAGTGAACGACCCTGAAAGGTATGGTGTGGTAGCTTTTGATGAAAATAATATTGCCATTTCCATTGAAGAAAAACCAAAGGAACCCAAATCTAATTTTGCGGTACCGGGACTATATTTTTATGATAACACTGTTGTTGAAATAGCAAAAAATATCCCATTATCGCCCCGTGGCGAATACGAAATCACTGATGTAAACAGGGTTTATCTTGAGCAAGGCAATTTGAATGTGGGTGTCATGAGCAGGGGTACTGCTTGGTTAGACACAGGTACATTTGACAGTTTTGCCGATGCATGCGAGTTTGTACGCGTGATTGAAAAACGCCAAAGTCAAAAAATTGGTTGCATTGAAGAGATTGCCTATAGAAAAGGATTTATCAATCGCGAGCAATTATTGGTGATTGCAGATAAATATGCCAAAAGTGGCTATGGAGAATATCTACGCCGACTCAAATAATTAAAAAACTGCACTCTTATTAAGCTTTAAGCCCAATTGCTTAAACAAAATGACTTTAGAGTTGTATTTAATACTATGCACGCATTTACCATCAAAGATTTAGAGAACCTTTCTGGCATCAAAGCCCATACTATTAGAATTTGGGAACAACGCTATTCTTTTTTGAATCCAAGTCGTAGTGATACCAATATCCGCTACTACAGCAATGAAGAATTAAAAATGTTGTTGAACATTGCATTGCTCAATAAATATGGGTTTAAGATTTCGCATATCGATAGGATGACTATTGGCGATATGGAGGAAAAAATATTTTCTCTCACACAAGTTGAAGCACAGCAAGAGCGAACGGTGAATGATATGATTCATTGTATGGTGGCCATGGATGTGGAAGGGATGGAACTGCTACTCGACAATTATATTGGCTTACATAGTATAGAAAAGGCCATTGTACAGATTATTTTTCCTTTCTTAGAAAGGATAGGAATTCTCTGGCTAACCAATCACATCAATCCTGCACAGGAGCATTTAGTTACAAATATCATCCGACAAAAATTATTAGTAGGCATTGATCGGTTGCCCCATCATACTCAAGCAAAACATACCGTCATACTTTTTTTACCTGAAGGAGAGCACCATGAACTTGGCTTATTATTTGTCTATTATTTGCTTAAAACAAATGCAGTTAAGGTGATTTATTTAGGCGCCGATGTGCCCATTAAAGATCTAGCCACCGTAGTAAAATTAAAAGCGCCCGACTGCATTTTTTCACACTTAACTACGGTTGCAATTAATTTTAACTTCGAAAAATTTTTAAACAATTTTCACCTGCTTCTGCCTGATGTGAAAATGGTGGTATCCGGACAAGTTATTCAAGGATATAAGAAGGTTATCCCCCAAAACATACATTTTATGAGGTCACTTGCCGAAGTGAAAGAGTATATCATCACTATTAATTAGGTATTTATGAATACTCCAATTCAGCTTTAATTGGGCTTTTCAAATAATTAGAATTTTATACATTGTTAACTACTTGATACTGTTTGTTTTACTATTTTATTAAAAAAGTTAAACAAAACTTGTATTGGTATATATATTTTGTTTAGCTTTACAATATAAAAAGTTAAACAAAACAATATGTCAGCAGTAGATTTTGATCAAATGCTCATTAAAAACACCGAATTTCTTAGGCCTTTTGCCTTCACGCTTACGAGGGATAATGAAGCGGCAAAAGACTTGGTGCAAGAAACCATTTTCAGAGCGCTTGCCAACAAAGAAAAATACCATATTGGTACCAATATAAAAGCATGGATGTACACCATCATGCGCAACATTTTCATCAATAACTACAGAAGAAAATCGAAGCAGAACACCATATTCGACAACTCTGAGAACGATTTCCTGATAGACATCAATCAAGGTGCCGTTGCCAATGAAGCCATTGCAAAGCTGAATATGAAAGAAGTGCAAGAAGCTATCTATCAACTACCAGAAATATTTCGTAACCCTTTCCTCCTTTATTTCGATGGTTTCAAATACCACGAAATTGCCGATATGCTACACGAGCCCTTGGGGACCATCAAAAGCAGGATTCACTTTGCCAGAAAATTACTAAAGTCACAAATACAGCGACATTGATTTAGCCGTATATTGCTATTAAATCAGTAACTACATTCTTGAAAAGAAAATCTATTGTCATAGGAGCAGGCTTTGCAGGTCTATCTGCGGCTTCCTTTCTGGCTAAAGCTGGATGGGATGTTACCGTACTTGAAAAGCACAACCAACCAGGTGGAAGGGCTAGACAATTTATTGCGGAAGGATTTACCTTCGATATGGGCCCAAGTTGGTATTGGATGCCAGACGTTTTTGAACGATTCTTTAATCAATTTGGGAAAAAGGTTTCGGACTACTACGAACTCATCAGACTAGATCCTTCTTATCGCATTTATTGGGATGATGGTCCGGTTGATATTCCCGCAGATTTTGCTTCCTTCCAACAACTATTCGAATCCATTGAGCCTGGTAGTGGTCATAAACTAGAACAGTATTTACAAGAAGCAGCCTATAAATATCAAGTAGGGATTAATAAATTAGTTTTCAAACCCGGTCAATCACTCATAGAGTTTCTAGATAAAGACCTCATTAGCGGTCTCTTTCGATTAGACGTGTTCAATTCTATCAAAACCCATGTGGCTAAGCATTTCAGCAATCCAAAGCTGAAAGAACTGATGGAATTTCCGGTACTTTTTTTAGGTGCATTGCCCGAAGACACGCCTGCATTATATAGTCTCATGAATTACGCCGACATCAAAGGCGGAACCTGGTATCCCAAAAAAGGCATGTACCAAATTGTTGAAGCCATGTATTTATTGGCAGTAGAATTGGGCGTAAAATTCCATTTTGAGGAAGAAGTGACTAGTCTTAGTTTTAAAGGAAACCATATCCAACAAGTACATACAAAGGCAAGTTTGATTGGTACCAAACAAGAGAAAAAATATGAAGTTGATGTGGTAATTGGTGGGGCCGACTACCACCACATTGAAACTAAATTATTGCCCAAAGCCTTTCGTTCTTATTCAGACGCCTATTGGGAATCTAGGGTGATGGCACCAAGCTGTTTGATCTATTACATCGGACTCAATAAAAAATTGGAAGGCATCCTTCATCATAGCCTTTTTTTTGATACCAGTTTTGAAACACATGGGAAAGAAATTTATACTACAAAAGAATGGCCTACAAATCCCCTGTTTTATGTGAGTGCTGTTTCTGTTACTGATCCGGATGCAGCACCAGAGGGCTGTGAAAACCTTTTCCTGTTAATTCCTGTAGCCGCAGGATTAACCAATGATGATGAAGTATTAAGAGATAAATACTTTCACCTGATTGTAGATAGGATGGAAAAACATTTGGGCCAGTCCATCAAAGACAGCATTATTTTCAAAAAAACCTACGCTCATAGCGATTTTATCAACGATTATCATTCTTTTAAAGGAAATGCTTACGGTTTAGCGAACACTTTACTACAAACTGCTGTTTTAAAGCCGTCATGCAAAAGCAAGAAAGTCAACAACCTTTTTTATACCGGTCAGTTAACAGTACCTGGTCCGGGAGTTCCACCAAGCCTGATCAGTGGCGAAGTGGTTGCAGGGCAAGTGTCGAAATTATTTCATGCATCATCTCAAAAATAGCCAACTATGATGAACTTGTTTCATGAACTGAGTCAAGAATGCAGTAGAATCACTACCGAGAAATATAGCACCAGCTTTTCTTCGGCTATTAAACTATTGCACAAAGACCTACGCGCGCCCATATTTAATATTTATGGATTTGTACGATTTGCCGATGAAATAGTGGATAGTTTTCATGACTACAATAAAGCTGCTTTACTAGTAGAATTCAGTAAAGCCACTTATGAAGCCATCGATAGAAAAGTAAGCTTGAATCCCATTTTGCATAGTTTTCAACTAACAGTCAATGAATTCAAAATTGATTTGAAACTAATTAATGCTTTTCTCTATAGTATGGAGCTGGATTTGGAAAAGCGTAGCTATAACAAAACAGGTTATGAAGAATATATTTATGGAAGTGCCGAAGTTGTTGGCCTCATGTGCCTCTATATTTTCTGTTCAGGTAATGACAAACAATACGAACAACTAAAACCTTTTGCAAGAAGCCTAGGGGCGGCTTTTCAAAAAGTAAATTTCTTACGCGATTTGCGCGCAGATGTAGAAGGATTGGATAGGATGTATTTTCCTAATTGCGATTTCAGCAATTTCAAACAATCAGATAAATTAGCCATTGAAGCAGATATTCAAAATGACTTTGATCAAGCCTATGAAGGCATCTGTCTTCTGCCATTGAAAGCCAGATTTGGGGTGTATGTGGCATACAAATATTACCTCTCTTTGTTTAGAAAAATTAAAAAGATTCAACCCCAAAAAATCATGGATGAGCGCGTGCGCATTCCAGATTATGGTAAATTTTTTATTGTGGCCAAAGCCGGTATTAGAAGTCATCTGAACATATTATAATTGTATAATTAACCTCGTAAATATGTTAGAACAGGTTGTTTTAGTGAATGAGATGGACCAAGAAATGGGTTTAATGGAAAAAATGGAAGCCCATGAGAAAGCTTTACTGCATAGGGCTTTCAGCGTTTTTATATTCAATAATCAAGGCCAGTTGCTTTTGCAACAACGCGCACTGGGTAAATACCATAGTGAGGGTTTGTGGACCAATACCTGTTGCAGTCACCCTAGACCAAACGAACCTGTTGCCTCTGCCGCAAAAAGACGTCTGATGGAGGAAATGGGCATTGAAACACCACTAGAAAAAATATTCGATTTCATCTATCAAGCATCCTTTAGTAATGGATTAACGGAACACGAATTTGACCATGTATTCATTGGTTATTATGATGGCGAAATCCATCCCAATCCAACTGAAGTCAATGCTTATGTATATAGAAATATGGAACAAATAGCTGCAATGATGGAAGCCAAAGAAGGTAAATTTACAGCTTGGTTTGAAATTATCTTCCCAAAAATGATGGAGTGGTGGAAATTGAACAATAACAGTAACTTGTCATTAAATTAAATGACAACACTCATTGGATAAGCGGAATTGTTCTATGAATCACCCTAAAAAAGCCATTATTATCGGTGCTGGAATAGCAGGCCTAGCAGCTGCAATTCGACTGTCTGTTCAAGGTTTTGAAGTAACCGTCTATGAAAAAAATGCATTCCCCGGAGGAAAACTCAGCCATTTTACTTTAAAGGATTTTCAGTTTGATGCTGGTCCGAGTTTATTTACCCAACCTGCAAACCTTGCAGAATTATTTTCACTAGCTGGTGAACCACTGGAAGACTATTTTCAGTATCAATCGATGCCCATTTCGTTTAAATATTTTTATGAAGATGGCGCTATTGTAAATGCCTATACTGACAATACTTTATTGGCCCAAGAACTAAAAGAAAAATTAGGTGAAAAACCAGATAAGTTGTTGGAATATCTGAATGATTCAAAAAAATTATACCAACAAATCGCAAGTGTTTTTCTAAACTTTTCTTTGCATAAAAGGGCTACCCTCTATAAAGCAAATGTGCTGACTGCTTTGAGGCAATTGAAATGGAAATACTTGTTTAGTACCATGCACCAAGTGAATAAGGGTTATTTTAAAAATCCTAAGACCATTCAATTATTTAATCGGTATGCTACTTATAATGGAAGTAATCCATATCAGGCACCTGGCATGTTAAGCTTGATTCCGCATTTAGAATTGAATGAGGGAACTTTTTATCCAAAAGGAGGAATGATTAGTATTACCAATGCATTATACCAATTGGCTATAAAGAAAAGAGTACAGTTCCATTTTAATTCAAGCGTTGATCGAATCATTCAAAATGAAGGCGCGGCTATTGGAATCGTGATCAATCATGAAAATGTATTCGCAGACTTGATTGTAAGCAATATGGATGTTTATTTTACCTATCAGAAATTGTTGTGTGATACTACTAAAGCAACTGAATTGTTGAAGCAAGAACGCAGTAGTAGTGCATTCATTTTTTATTGGGGTATCAATACCACTTTTCCAGATTTGGAATTGCACAATATATTTTTTACGGATAACTATGAAGCGGAGTTTAAAGCATTGTTTCATACCAAAACATTGTATGCCGATTCCACGATTTATGTAAACATTACTAGCAAATGTGAGCCTGGAATACAAGCACCAGAAGGAAAAGAAAATTGGTTTGTGATGGTGAATGTACCTGCAAATATTGGACAAGACTGGGCTTCATTTAGAAAAGATGTTAGAGATGCCGTATTAAAAAAATTAAATAGAATTTTGCAGGCAAACATAGAAACGAATATTGAAGTGGAAGAATGGTTAGACCCAGTAAGCATTGAATCAAGAACGGCATCATATATGGGCTCTTTATATGGAACCAGTTCAAATTCTAAGATGGCGGCATTTTTTCGTCATCCCAATTTCTCTAAACAATTGAAACGACTATATTTTGTTGGTGGAAGTGTGCATCCTGGTGGAGGCATACCTTTGTGTTTGAAAAGCGCTAAAATTATGTCGGAGTTGGTTGAAAAAGATATTAAATAAACTAGTTTTACGTTAATTAGTATTGAATGGAGATTAAGTTAGATAAGAAAAATATTGCCACTGGAATTGCCATTCTGTTTCATGTATCTGGTGCATTTGGCATTTTGTTGAGTAATCAGAAAGATTGGTTTGTGAGTCATACCGCACTAAACCTGCTATTAATGGTGGGTTTATTGATTTGGAATCAGCCTCAAAAAAACATGTCTTTTTTTCTTTTTATCCTGATTGCCTTTATAACCGGCATGGGTGTAGAAATGATTGGCGTTAATACAGGTAGACTTTTCGGAATTTATCAGTATGGCACTGTGATGGGTTCTAAATTGAATGGAGTACCTTGGCTAATTGGATTAAACTGGTTTGTATTGATTTATTGCTGTGGTGTTCTCGTCACAAGAATGCACCATTGGTTAGAACACCAGTATGCGCTTTTAGACATTAGCCTAGCACCTTGGGTGGGCAAAATTTCCTTGTTAGTGGATGCTGCATTTATGGCTACTTTATTTGATTGGTTGATGGAACCGGTGGCAATGAAACTTGGTTTTTGGGAATGGAAAGACAGTATTGTTCCTTTCTACAATTATGGCTGTTGGTTTGTAATTAGTTTACTCTTATTATGGGCCTTCGGCAAATTAAGGTTCAATAAAAACAACCATTTTGCGGTGGACTTGTTATTTATTCAAGCATTATTTTTTTTGGCGCTAAGAACATTTTTATAACATGGTTTATTTATTGATTTGTTTCATTACATTTTGTTTGATGGAGGGAGTTACATGGCTTACACATCGCTATGTGATGCACGGTTTTCTTTGGGTTTTGCACGAAGACCACCACAAAAAAGAAGATGGGTTTTTTGAGAAAAACGACCTTTTCTTTGTCATCTTTGCCATCCCTAGCTGGCTATGCATTATGCTAGGAAGTATACATCAAATCTATTGGGTGGTAGCCATTGGCGCAGGTATTGCCATGTATGGATTTGCTTATTTTTTGGTACATGAAATTATCATACACCAAAGATTTAAATTGTTTGCCCGTAGTAATAATCGATATATCAAAGCCATACGCTGGGCTCACAAAATGCACCACAAGCACATCAATAAAGAGGAAGGGGAAAGCTTTGGAATGTTGCTTGTTGCAAAAAAATATTGGCATAAAATTAGAAAAGACGAAATACTTCAAAAGACAGTTCTGGGAAAGACAAATCAATAAATACAGTTAACAGAAAAATGGCATCAACCGACTATCATTATATCATTACAGGTGCGGGATGTGCAGGATTGAGTTTATTGATGCGAATGATGGACGATCCCTTTTTCCATGATAAGAAAATATTAGTTGTTGACCAGTATCCTAAAAATAAAAACGACCGCACTTGGTGTTTTTGGGAAAAAGGAACCGGGCTATTTGAATCCATCTTACATGCTAAATGGAAAAAAGTAAATTTTCTTTCAGATCAGTTTTCAACTACACTTGATTTAGATCCTTACCAGTATAAAATGATCCAGGGAATTGATTTTTATCAATTGGTTCTTTCAAGAGCAGCAACCTGTAAGAATATTATTTTTAGGTATGAAATGGTACAAGCCATCACTACAGAAAAAGATTTTGCAAGGGTACATTTTGCTCACGAAATGGTATCTGCTGATTATTTATTTAACAGCATTGATTTCCCCGAAAGCCATGAGCAGATGCAAGCAAACAAGGGTAAACATACACTGTTACAACATTTTAAGGGATGGATGATTGAAACAAAAGAACCTTCATTTGATGCATCCATTGCTACCATGATGGATTTTAGAACTAGTCAGCAGAAAGGCACCAGTTTCTTTTATATAATGCCCATCACCAGTACCCAAGCACTAGTGGAGTACACCCTATTTTCGGAAGCATTATTGTCTGAGGATTCCTATAACATGGCCCTAAACAATTATATCAAAAATGCTTTGCATATAGTTGATTATGAAATTGTGCACGAAGAGTTTGGAATGATACCCATGACCAATAAAAAATTCCCTTTGCAAAACCAACGAATTATTCAGATGGGATTGGCTGGTGGTCAGGTGAAAGGCAGTTCTGGCTATGCTTTTCAATTCATTCAAAAACGCACTGCAACTATCATTAATACTTTAAAGAAAGGAAAAAATAGCTTTAATATTGTATCATTCAATCAGCGAAAAGGGCAGTTTTACGATAGTGTTTTGTTACATGTATTGGCAAATAAGAAAATGTTGGGTGCGCACATTTTCTCTGACATATTTTCAAAAAACAAAACAGAGAAAGTATTGCGTTTCTTAGACAATGAAACTACCGTAATAGAAGACTTGCAAATCATGCATTCGGTACCCACCCGCATATTTCTTCTTGCTGCAGTAAAAGAAATACTCCATTAAAATTTTGAAGAATGAAAAAGATTATTACCATCACACTGAATCCGGCACTCGATAAAAGCATTGAAATACAGGCATTGGTCCCTGAAAAAAAAATGCGCTGTTCCGACGCCATGCTAGAACCGGGAGGTGGGGGTATCAATGTTTCTAGAGCCATTCATAAACTTGGGGGAACATCCGTTGCCTTGTTTTTGCAGGGTGGTTATACAGGCCAAAAATTTCAGGAATTGATTAAAAAAGAGGGAATTGATTTTGTTTCTTTTCCAACCTCAGGTGATACCCGTGAAAATTTTATTGCAGTGGATGAATCCACCCATTTACAGTATCGGTTTGGGATGGAAGGTCCGCTCGTTAGCGAAACCGAATGGCAACCCTGTCTCGACTATTTAGAAAAGCAATCCGAGTTAGATTATATTGTAGCAAGTGGAAGTTTGCCTCCGGGTGTACCGCTAGATTTTTTCGGTCGTTTGGCGGCACTTGCCAAAAGAAAAAATGCAAAGTTGATTGTTGATACCTCTGGTGAACCACTAAAGCAAGCAGTAGCAGAAGGCATTTATTTGTGCAAACCCAACCTGGGAGAATTGGGTAGCTTATCGGGCAAAGAGCGGCTAGAACCAGACGAAATAGTTCCAGCAGCAAGAGCCATTATTGCCAAAGGTGGTTGTACGGTAATGGCAGTATCCATGGGTGCCGAGGGCGCTATATTGGTGACGGCTGATGAAAATATTCGCGTAAAAACTCCAAAAGTTACGGTTCATAGTACGGTAGGCGCAGGCGATTCCATGGTAGCCGGTATGTTGATGGGTATGGCGCATAGCTGGACCTGGAAAGACATTCTCTGTTATGGTGTAGCGGCGGGAACATCAGCCACCATGAATCATGGAACTGGACTTTGTAAAAAGGAAGAGGTAAAACGAATATTCAAGCAATTGCAGCAAGAATAGCTTTCAACTACTACATTTGCAGCTGTTCTAAGAAAAATATTGGCCTCGTAGTACAATGGATAGTATAAGAGTTTCCGAAGCTCCAGATTCAGGTTCGATTCCTGACGAGGCCACCATTCAAGTTTAAACATGTTTTATTTTATTTAAACCTTTATGAAGGTTAACTTCGAATGTTGAAAAAAGCCATCTCTATATTATTTCTGAGCATATACCTTATGGCATCCACCGAAGCGCATCAATTACTGAAGCTGCCTGTTGTGTTTGAACATTTTGTAGAACACCAACAAGAAGACAGCAATATTGGCTTTCTGGAATTCTTAGACATCCATTATTTGCATGGGAGTCCTAAAGACGCCGACTACGATCGGGATATGCAATTGCCTTTTAAAACATCCGCTGATTGTGTTTCTGTATTTGCTAGCGCTTCTATTTCAAATCATTTATTGATTTCAATTGACATGCCCTTATTTTATGTAAAATCATTTAAAGTGGAGCTTGACCACAATCAGCCACTTTCTTCCTACCTCGCCAATATTTGGCAACCCCCGAGACATTGTTAGGTTTTACCGGTTTAATGCATCAAGTGAAATACCTTATGCTAAATTGCTATTGATATTAGGCAATAGTCAATCTATTCATCATACCCAATCAAAATAAATCATGCTAAATGCGATTATAGGATTTTCTATCCGTAACAAATTGGTGGTGGGCTTGTTCTTAATAGCCCTCATTGGTTATGGAACGTATCAATTTACTAAATTACCCATTGACGCCGTGCCCGATATCACCAATAATCAGGTGCAGGTCATAACTATTGCACCCTCTTTTGGGGCTACTGATATTGAACGACTCATTACTTTCCCCATTGAACAAGCCAATAACAATATTGCTGGCCTCAAAGAAATCAGAAGCTTTTCTCGTTTCGGACTATCATTAGTTACCATTGTTTTTGACGATGAAACAAATGTGTATTGGGCACGTCAACAAGTATCGGAACGTTTACAAAAAGTGCAAGCCATCATCCCACAAGGAATTGGTATTCCAGAATTGGGGCCTATTAGTACCGGCCTTGGTGAAATATACCAATACGTTGTTCGACCCAAAGCAGGTTACGAAAGTAAATTCAATGAAACGGATTTGCGCACTATTCAAGACTGGATTGTTCGCCGACAATTACTAGGTGTACAAGGCGTTGCAGAAGTGAGCAGTTTTGGAGGTAAGCTAAAACAGTATTCTATTGAAGTGGATCCTGCAAAACTACAGAGTTATCAAATCACCATCAATGATGTGTTCAAAGCATTGGAAAACAACAACCAGAATACAGGGGGCGCATATATAGAGAAAGGACCGACCGTTTTGTATATCAGAACAGAAGGATTGTTGGGTAGTATAGAAGACATTCAAAATATCTCTATCAAGCAATTGAATGGCGGAAGCCCTTTGTTTATAAGGGATGTAGCAGATATCAAAATTGGCTTTGCTACCAGATACGGAGCCATGTGTTATAACGATCAAGGAGAAGTGTCTGGTGCAATTGTAATGATGTTGAAAGGGGCCAACAGCAGTGAAGTGATTAAAAATGTGAAAACTAGGATTGCACAGATCCAGAAAACATTGCCAGAAGGAATTATCATTGAACCTTTTCTAGACAGAACAAAAATGGTGAACAATGCTATCAGTACGGTAGAAAAAAATCTATTGGAAGGAGCCCTGATTGTTGTATTTGTATTGGTACTATTCTTGGGAAATTTAAGAGCAGGATTTTTAGTAGCATCAGTCATTCCATTGTCCATGCTGTTTGCTGTAATCATGATGAACCTATTTGGTGTGAGTGGCAACCTGATGAGTTTAGGCGCTTTGGATTTTGGATTGATTGTAGATGGCGCTGTTATTATTGTGGAAGCGGTGATGCACCGACTAGGGCACAGCAAACAATTTGCGCATATCAACAAGCTCAACCAAGCTGAAATGGATGCTGAAGTAAACAATTCAGCTAGTAAAATGATGAATAGTGCAGTATTTGGTCAAATCATTATTCTAGTGGTGTATCTCCCCATTTTTACGCTACAAGGTATTGAGGGTAAGATGTTCAAACCAATGGCCCAAACAGTTGCATTTGCACTATTAGGGGCCTTCATACTTTCTTTGACGTATATACCTATGATGAGCGCGTTTTTCTTGAGTAAGAAAATAAAACACCAACCCAATATTTCGGATAAGTGGATGGGAAAACTAGAAAGGGTTTATCAAACCATCTTGAACAAAGTAATCAATTATCCTAAATCTGTTTTGGGATCAGTAGTAGGATTATTTGTTGTAGCAATATTTGTTTTAACCACACTAGGTGCTGAATTTATTCCAGCTTTAGAAGAAGGAGATTTTGCAGTTGATACGAGGGTCTTAACGGGAAGTAGTTTAAATACCACAATCCTCAATACACAAAAAGCTGCCCATATTTTAAAGACGCAGTTTCCAGAAGTTGAAAAAGTAATTACTAAAATTGGTAGTGGAGAAGTTCCTACAGATCCAATGCCCATTGAAGCTAGTGATATGATGGTCATTTTGAAACCCAAAGAGCAGTGGACTTCAGCCAAAACCTTTGATGAATTAAGTGAAAAAATGGGTGAAGCATTGCAAGCTATTCCTGGTTTAACTGCGGGATTTCAGTATCCTGTTCAAATGCGCTTTAATGAATTGATGACAGGTGCTAGACAAGATGTGGTTTGCAAAATATTTGGGGAAGACCTAGACACACTGGCTTTCTATGCCAATAAATTGGGTTTAATTGTAAATTCTGTGGATGGTGCTAAGAATTTGTATGTTGAGGCAGTGATAGGAATGCCTCAGATTCTAATACAGTACAATCGTAACACCATTGCTCAATACGGATTAAATATAACCGATATTAATAAGGTGGTGAATACGGCTTTTGCTGGACAAACAACAGGCATGTTATTTGAAGGTGAAAAACGTTTTGATGTAGTGGTAAGAATTGGTGGGGAACAGAAAAAAGACTTAAAAGATATTCAAGGATTACTCATTCCAACCCCACAAGGAACACAGATTCCATTGAGCCAGTTGGCGAATGTGGAAATCAAAGAAGGTCCCAATCAAATTCAAAGAGAAGACGCAAAACGTAGAATTGTTGTTGGCTTTAATGTAAGGGGAAGAGACGTACAAAGTATTGTAGAAGAGTTGCAACAGAAGGTGGACAAACAATTGAAATTTCCAGCAGGTTATTATGTTACTTATGGCGGCGCTTTTGAAAATTTACATGCAGCAAAAAATAGGTTACTTATAGCCGTTCCCGTATCACTCTTACTCATTTTTATCTTCCTCTATTTTGCCTTCAATTCTTTGAAACAAGGATTGTTAATTTATTCTGCCATTCCACTTTCCGCCATAGGAGGAATCCTTTCTTTAGCAGCAAGAGGGATGCCTTTCAGCATCAGTGCCGGCGTTGGGTTTATTGCGCTTTTTGGTGTGGCTGTGTTAAATGGGATTGTTTTAATTGCAGAATTTAATCTGTTAAAATCGGAAGGGATCACAGACATTAGAAGAATTGTGTTGATGGGTACAAAAGTTAGATTAAGACCTGTTTTGATGACTGCTTTTGTAGCATCTCTAGGTTTCTTGCCAATGGCCATTAGCGATGGAGCCGGTGCCGAAGTGCAAAGACCCCTTGCCACCGTGGTGATTGGTGGATTATTATTGGCAACATTCTTAACACTTTTTGTATTGCCAGTTTTGTATATGATTTTTGAAAATGACAAAAACAAGAAAAATAAGCTCATGAAACAAGAAGTAACCCTACTCATTTTTTGTATGGCTATGGGTTGGAATTTTGATGCAAATGCACAGAAGCCTATTTCACTTCAAGCTGCCATTGATACCGCTTTGCACAATAATTTGTTGGTTAAAAACGAACAGTTAAAAGCACAATACCAAGAGGCTTTGGTGAGTAGTTCTAGCAATCTACCTCAAACAAATTTCTTAGCCGAAGTAGGTCAAATCAATAGCATCTATACCGATTCTAAGTTTACCTTATCCCAATCTTTTAGTTTCCCTACTGTATATAGCAAACAAAAATCAGTGCTGCAAGAAGAATGGAAAAGCAGTGTATTAAATGTAGCAGTTAAAGTGGCATTGTTAAGAAAGAATCTAACACAGTTGTTTTATGCAATTGCCTGGCTTGAACAAAAAAGTCTATTGCTTCAACATACAGATAGTCTTTTCCGTGCATTCTATGAAAAAGCAACGCAAAGATTATTAAAGGGAGAAAGCAATATTTTAGAAAAAGCAAGTGCGGAAACGCAACTTGGACAAATAGGCATTCAAAAAAATCAACTTAAACAGGAGTTGGATATTTTGCATTTAGAATTTCAATTACTTTTAAACAGCAATACTTTATATAAACCATTGATTAATAAAAACAAAATGGATTACAATGGAATCAAAGACACTGCTTTACTTAGGGATCATCCAGGTCTGAAATTAATACTTCAACAACAGCAATTAGCAGAAGCTCAGATTGGTTTGGAGAAAAGTAAATTATTGCCCGACTTAAGTGTGGCATATAACAATACCAGTATCAAAGGAACGGGTGCAGACAATGTACAATATGGTGCTGATAAAAGGTTTAGTGCAGTACAGGTAGGTGTGGGGATTCCCATTTTTGCCAAATCACAACAAAGCAGAATTGCCAGTGCCAAAATCAATAAACAATTGGCTGAAAGTAACTATGCAATGGGATTGCAAAACATAGAAACAGCCTATCGTTCAGCTGATATTAAGTACCGAGATCAATTACAGACGGTTCGTTTTTTTGAGCAAACAGCTTTGAAAAATGCGGATCTTGTAAGCAGTACAGCCAATCAACAATTGGCCGCAGGTAGTGTTAATTATCTGGAATGGGTATTGTTGATTAATCAGTCCACACAAGTGAAAAGCGACTATTTAGACGCTGTTAAAAATCTAAATCAAGCCATCATTGAGATGAATTATATCATCAATCAAATTATGTATTAATGAAAAAATTATCCTACTTATTCATCCTTTCCATTCTTTTATGTGCATGTGGAAATGAGTCTACTAAAGAAGAAAATGCAGCAGTAGCTGAAACTGAATCGGTCAGCAATAAAATTTTACTCACAGACGCACAATTAAAAAATGCCGGAATTATCACAGCAAAAATGGAACAGCGAGAACTGTCTACTATTTTAAAAGTTAGTGGAAAAGTTGACGTACCACCACAAAACATGGTTTCTATCAGTGTGCCATTGGGAGGCTATTTGAAAACAACTAAATTATTGCCCGGTCAGCACGTTAAAAAAGGCGAATACATTGCTTTAATTGAAGGAGAACAATACATTCAATTGCAACAAGACTTCCTTACGGCAAAAGAGCGTATTGGTTATTTGTTGAATGAATACGAGCGGCAAAGAGACCTCAATAAATCACAGGCTAGTAGCGACAAAGTTTTCCAACAAGCAGAAACGGAATACAAAACTCAGTTAGTGATGTTGAGTGCCTTTAAAGAGAAATTGAAATTGGTGGGCATTGACCCTGAAAAATTAACTATTTCTAATATTACTAGGAGCATCAATATCATTTCGCCAATTGATGGCTTTGTTTCTAAAGTAAATGTAAATATTGGTAAATATGTTTCGCCTACGGAAGTATTGTTTGAACTCATTAATCCAACCGATATACACTTAGCACTTAAAATTTTTGAAAGAGACGTGGAGAAGCTATATGTAGGGCAAAAGGTAATGGCGTTTACGAATAATTCACCCAACAAAAAACACGAATGTGAAATCTTGTTAATAGGTAAAGACTTGTCGGCCGAAAGAAATACAGAAGTGCATTGCCATTTTGAAGCCTATGATAAAACACTCATTCCTGGAACTTATATGAATGCGGAAATAGCCATTAAAAATGAAAAATCATTTGTATTACCCGAAGAAGCCGTTGTATTGTTTGAGAATAAGCATTTTGTTTTTGCAAAAGACGGCGACAAACAATTTAGTATGCTAATGGTTGAAACTGGAATTACAGAAAAAGGGTTCATTGAAATATTACATACAGATTCTATTGCAACCAAAGAATTTGTAACCAAAGGCGCGTATTCTTTGTTGATGAGTTTAAAAAACAAAGCAGAAGAAGAATAGAAAATACGGATGATTTTCAATTAATAAGTGCTAGTGTTTGGATGAAAGGTTTTCCAACTATGCCAGAATTCTTGGTATGCTGGAATCTGTTTTAAATGACTGACGTTACTGATGGATTTGCCACTAATTGAGTAATTGGTTTTATTGCTAATCAACCTATCATTTAGTAATGTAAATTGTTCTGTTGTATCATTTATTTCCAATGCAAAAAAACTCTGATTGTTTTTACCAATCACTAAGAGGATATTTTTATTTGCAAGGGTATCAACTATTAACCTTTCTTTCAATAACCTGTTCCAGTCATACGCCTTACTGAATTTACCCAAAGTTATGCCCACTACCCAAGACTTTTTATTCCAAGATAGACTATCGGTGCCTGTTAGTTTTTTCTTGCTTTTACCTGATTCGTATTTGAAAGTACTATCGTAATTATTTTGGTAAGTTGGGTCGGCTTGCATTACCAACGACTGTGGATACAAGCGCAGCCAATCGGACAAGCTAGTTTGTACACTCAAAAGTTCAGGTAATTGTTCGCCTTTCAATGGGCCTGTAACGGCTTCTCCAGTGGCTTGACGCCACCATGATTTTGTGGCTAAGTCTTCGAACATGGCATTGAAATGATCCATGCCTACCAAACGAAATTTAGCAGGTTTACCGTTGACCGTAGGTTCAAATATTCTACCTGTTCTACAAACGGTACAATAGGTTACCAAAATTGGTTTACCTGCTAAAGAGTCCATTACCAAGTGGTGGTATCCAATGAATTGAATGGGGTATGCTTTTGCTTGTTCATTGATTACTATTCCAATCACAAGCCTATTGCTGTCCACTTTATTTTCAGTAGCAGGTTTCAACAACAATGAGTTGGGCTGATAAAACATATGATCAGCAGCCATTTGAAAATTGATGAAATAAGTAGCTATACTGCATATCAGTATAAAGAGCAGTGGTATCCATTTCTTTTTCCAAGTTGATTTCGCAAAGCCTATGAGTAGCAATACCGAAAATAAAATTCGAAACAACCATCTCCAAGAGTACAAGAAATAAGCAGTGTCAAGACTTTTTATTTCTTGACTGCCGGGCATGGGCATAATAAAATAAACATTGGCTATTTCAAAAAGAAACAGACCAATTAGTCCGAGATAAAAAACTTTTTTCATGCTTAAAATGCGTGTACCATGGCCATTGATTCCCTTGCCATTTGTTGGTTATATTCAAATGCCAACTTTTTGTGATTTACCGTATCAATGATGGTACCGATAAAGCAAAACCCACAGGTTAAAAAGTATAGAATGCCCATTCCATTCTGGCCTATCATAAATCGTTGAATTCCAGCTATACCTAAAAATCCAAGAACACAACCGAGTAAAACTTGGTCTGTTTTTCTTCTTTTGCCATTATATACAGCAATAAAATTTTGTTGTTTATCTTCTGATAAATCTCTGGTAATGCTTTGAAGAAAAATCAATTCTTCACCTTCTAAGGCTGGAATTAAATTAAAGAAGTGGTTGTTCATGTTTATTATTTTGTTTTATTAGTAGTCGAATCCTGTTAAATATAACAAGAACTGCGAAAATTCCCAACGGATGGTGTTTAAATGATTCTATAAACTCGGCTTTTAAAGCAAAATGAATGGCATGTCCAATACCGCAGCCAGGGCATTTCCCAAATCCAAGTGCGGAAAATACACATAATGAACTGTCCGACTTGTTTTCTGGTATAAAGAAAAGCAAGACCAAGGCGCCTATCCAACAGAGCAATTCAAAATGCCGCCAGATTTGGTTTTTGAGATACACGATTTTCTTAAGTAACATAGAAATTGTTGTATTTATTTTCCAAATGCCCCTATATTGCTACTGAAAATTTTTACTGCAATTGCTAATAAGATCACCCCAAAAAATTTACGAACAGCCAATAAGCCCGCTTCTCCTAGTGCTCTTTGAATGATTTTGAGCGACTTCAAAACAACATACACCACAATTAAATTAATAATAATACCCGACAATATATAGGCTTGTTCAAAATTGGCTTTTAAAGACATGATGGTCGTTAAAGTACCACTTCCCGCAATAATTGGAAAGGCAATGGGTACCACACTGCCAGATTTAGCATCTTTATCCCCTTTGAATATTTCATGGCCAAGTACCATTTCTAGTCCCAGTAAAAAAATCACAATAGACCCACCCACGGCAAAGGAACGGATATCTAGTCCGAGTATTTTCAAGAACGGTTTCCCCGCAAATAGAAATAAAATCATCAATCCCCCTGAAACAAAAGTGGCTTGAAATGAACGGATACCGCCCATCTTATCTTTTAATGAAATCAACAATGGGATGGATCCAACAATATCGATCACCGCAAAAAGGGTGAATGTGACTGTAAGCAATTGGTCAATTTGAAAATCCATTGTGTTAGTTTTTATACCGATCTTGGCTTAAGTGAATGATGGACGGTGTTGTTCTTTGAGAGCAGGTACAATATTATGTAAAAGCTCATAGGAATACTTATTAGTACCCGCTATTATTTTCACAACAGCACCATAATGTAAATGAAAAACACTAAAAGCATCTTTTAATGGAATATCTGCAATATGGGCTAAAATACTTCTTAATACACCGCCATGGGCAACTATTGCAATGCTTTGTTCATTAGCACAAATGGTTTCAAATCTATTGATTACCCTTTGATATAGTTGTAAGTAGCTTTCTCCACCAGGAACTATTGTATGAATATAGTCTTCCAACCAAGGCTGAATTTCAGGTTTTGGGATATCGTCCCAGTATTGCATTTCCCATGAACCGCAGTGTAATTCCATCAGGTCGTTTTGCCATTCTATGTTTATTTGAGGAAACAATTCTTTAGCCAGTTTAGCACAGCGTTGCAAAGGACTGCTATAGACATGATGAATAGAAGAGGGCAAAAAAGCTTTGATTTCGGAGGCTTCGGAAAGGAATGTTTCTGTAACATCTAAATCAGTTTGCCCGTAACAAATGCCTTTCTCTACAAGTGGGCTTGTATGTCTAATAAGATAGATTTCCATGATGCGAAATACCGAAATAAAAATGAAACTAAGCAGGCGGCTTTGTTTATGGGAAGTTTACTACATTTATCCCTCACGATTTTATTATGCAAGGAAAACAAAAATTAAATCTATTCAGCTTCACCATGATAGTGGTGGGTTTAGTAATTGGCATGGGGATTTTTAGATCGGCAGCCACTAGTGCCAAGGATGCAATTGAACCATCCGTATATTTTACAGCTTGGATACTCGGGGGCTTTTTTGCATTTTGTGGGGCATTAACCTATGCAGAAATTGGAAGTCGATTTCCAGTTACAGGGGGCTATTACAAGATTTTTTCTTATGCCTATCATCCCAGTATCGCCTTCGCCATCAATTGTATCATTTTAATTAGCAATGCGGCCAGCTTAAGTGGAGTTGCTTTGATTGGGAGTGGTTATATCAGCAAATTGTTTCCACAGTATCACTGGACGGATATTGACAAAGCATTACTCAGTTGCGTAGCTATTGCCATTTTCTACGTGATTAATTTAATGGGATTGCGCATGAGCTCAAAGGCACAAAATTTTTTAATGCTGATTAAAATAAGCATGATTGTTGTTTTAATTGCGGCACTATTTTTCCCCATTCAAGATGCAACAACTGCTGTTACAGCAGTGGTGAATACTACAGTGCCGGAGATGGGGTGGATACAGAGTTTGGGTGTGAGCTTAATTGCGGTATCCTTTACCTATGGCGGCTATCAGCAAACCATCAACTTCGGCAATGAAGTTTCCAATCCAGCAAAAAATATCCCCAAAGGCATTTTTATCGGCATAGCCATCATTATTGGGCTATATCTTTTAGTGAACCTAAGCTATTATAATATCATTGGTTTTGAGAACATGAAGGGGGAACGTGAAATTGCTTATTCCTTAATGAACAAAGTATTTGGTAAAACGGGTGCGGATATTTTTTCCTTTTTCTTATTCTTTGGGGTACTGGCCTATGTAAATGCATTATTGATGAGCAATCCACGCGTGATGTATGCTATGAGTACAGAAGGAGCGCTTCCAAAAATTTTTGGAAGGCAGTCTGCCAAAAACGACGTACTCGTTTTTTCATTAACCATTTTTGCAGCTATGTGTATTGTGATTTTATTCTTTGCTCAAACATTTGAAAAAATTCTCAACTTCACCATTTTTCTTGATTGCTTTGGTATGGTGGCGTCAAGTGCAACGATCTTTGTGTTGCGTAAGCGAACAAAACATTTAGATGGCACGGGTATTTATAAAATGAAATTATACCCTTTACTACCCTTGATTTTTATGGGGGCCTATTTATTTGTGGGTATCAGTATCAGCATTCAAACACCTAGCATTGCATTGATAGGAATCAGTGTGTTGGCTATATTCATGCTTATCTATTTTATTGCACAACGCTTTACAAAAAATCAACCACCTACTTCAAAAGAGATACTATAAATGGAACTATCTTATATCATTAATGAGCTGGCAGAAGGAAGAGAGGACTATTTCAGGGCCATTGCCCCACCCATTGTACAAACCAGCAATTTTGCATTTAAAACAGTAGACGATTTAAGGAAATCCTTCGAAGACGAGTATAGTACTTGGTTGTATAGTAGGGGAAGAAATCCTACGGTAGATATCCTAAGAACAAAATTGGCTGCACTGGATGCGGCGGAAGATTGCCTAGTTTTTAATAGTGGTGCGGCCGCAATTTTTGCTGCAGTATTGGCAAATGTGAAATCAGGTGACCATATTTTAAGTGTGAGAAATCCCTATACTTGGGCTAGGAAAATGTTTGAAGACATTTTGCCTAGGTTTCAGGTAAGCCATAGCTATATTGATGGAACAGAAATAGTAAATTTTGAAGCTGCCATTCAAGAGAATACAACAGTTATTTATTTGGAATCGCCCTCTAGCTGGACTTATGAATTGCAGGATTTAGCAGTAGTTGCAACTTTAGCAAAGGAAAAGGGTATTGTTACCATAGTGGACAATAGTTACTGTACGCCATTATATCAGCAACCCATTCAATTGGGAATTGATTTGGTGCTGCAATCAGCCACCAAATATATTAGTGGCCATAGTGACACTGTTGCAGGGGTTTTGTCTGGTTCAAGGAAAATGATCGAACGCATTTTCAATAGTGAGTATATGAATATTGGGTCTGGGATTCAGCCATTTAATGCCTGGTTATTGATTAGAGGGTTAAGAACATTGGAAGCGCGGTTGGAAAGAATAGACCGAACCACAAAATTGATTATACCCTATTTAAAAGCACATCCAAGGGTAGAAAGGGTCATATTTCCATTAGATCCTAGCTTTCCACAGTATGAACTAGCACAAAAACAGCTGCGGGGGGCAGGTGGACTAATGACTTTTGTAATAAAGACGCAACATTGTTCAACCATTGAAACCTTTTGTAATTCCTTGCAACATATTTTAATGGCGGTGAGTTGGGGCGGACATGAATCACTAATTATCCCAAAATGTGCTGGAATGAAGCCTGAACAGTTTGAGCCAAGCAATCAGGATCATCGGATGCTTCGATTGTATGTGGGATTAGAATCGCCAGAATACTTGATGCAGGACTTGGAACAGGCTTTTTTGGCGATTAAACACCTTTCATAAGATTTTTTAGCAGTTTTAGTGGAATTCCTTTCCGTCTGTCTAATTTTTTCAATTAGGAATAGGTTTGGTGTATTTTTGTTTTATATGAAGAAGTTATTCACCCTTTTTGCTTTAACAGCTACCCTTCATTCCTTTGCTCAGGAGAAATGGGATTTACGCAAATGTGTAGAATACGCATTGCAAAATAATATTTCCGTAAAGCAGGCGGATGTACAGGCTAGGTTATCAAAATTGTTGGCAGAACAATCTAAAATGACGCGTTTGCCCAATGCAAATGCTAGTATGAGCACTACTTATCAGCATGGTACAAACATTAATCCTACTACCAACGTATATGAAAATGTAGATATCACAGGGGGTAATATTGGTTTGAATGCTAACTATACCATTTTTAACTGGTTTACCAGAAAAAACAATATAGCTGCCAATGAAATCAGTGCAAAGGCAGATGAAATGAATATCGAAAAGACAAAAAATGATTTGTCTTTATTTGTTGCCAATGGATTTTTGCAGGTTATGCTTAGAAAAGAGCAGGCAAGAGTAAGTCAGGTTCAGTTACAACAGTCGCAGGAACAACTTCAAAATACCCGAAAATTTGTAGAGGCGGGCAGTCAGCCTGAATTAAATGCCATTCAAATTGAAGCGCAAGTAGAAAGAGATAGCTCTAACTATATACAAGCCTTGGCTTTAGTTGAACAAGGCTTAATTAATTTGAAGGCATTCTTGAACATTGATTTTGCTATTCCTTTTGATATTGTGTATCCTGACATTTCAAGTATACCAATAGAAAATATCATGGACTTGCAACCACAATCAGTCTATCTTTTAGCTGTTTCCAATCAACCTCAACAGAAAGTGACAGCATTGCGTATACAAGCTGCAGAAAAATTGGTAAGCGCAACAAGGGGTGCCATGTATCCTACACTTTCAGCGTCTGGTACACTCAATTCGCGTTACGCTAATAATGTGTATGATTATCGCACACAAAGTTTTGTTGGACCAACATCAGCCTATGCATTAGACAATGCTAATAAGTATCCAGTTTATGCTACACAGAATTCAATTGTGGGTGCCACAAGTGTTAGTATGGGTAATCAGATAAATAGAAATTTTGGACAAGCATTAGGGTTGAATATAAATGTTCCATTATTCAATGCACATTCTGCCCGAACTCAGTGGGAGCGTGCTAAAATTAATGTTCGTCAAACGCAATTGCAAGACGACCAAGAAAAGCAAACACTACGTGCAAATATTTACAATGCTTATCAAGACGCATTTTCATCCTTACAGAAATTAAATGCTTCCAAAAAAAGTGTGGCTGTTTCAGAAAAAGCCTTGGATTATGCGCAGAAAAGGTATGATGCTGGATTACTAGGAACACTTGATTTAATAACCACACGCAATAATGTGTTTACCGCAAAAATTCAGGAATTGAGTAACCAATATGATTATGTTTTCAAATTGAAAGTATTGGAATTCTATAAAGGTCAAGGCATAAAATTATAAGCAACACCAACTTTAAAAAACACGAAACACTGTTATATATGAGCAAGAAATTGATTTGGATTATTGTAGGATTGGTAGTTGTCATAGCCGTATTAGTTGGCCTGAAAAAAGCAGGTGTAATTGGTAAGGAAGAGGGTACCAAAGTATCTACTGAAAAAGCATTTAGTAGAAATATCATTGAAACGGTAAACGCCAGTGGTAAAGTATATCCTGAAGTAGAAGTGAAAGTTAGTCCTGACATCAGCGGAGAAGTTACTGAGCTTTATGTGAATGAAGGTGATACCATCAAAAAAGGACAGATATTAGCAAGAATCTATGCAGACATTTATTCTACGCAGCGCGACCAAGTTGCAGCTGGAGTAAATCAGGCAAAGGCTCAGTTATCTAATTCAAATGCCAATTTAATTGGATTGAAAGCTACCTTGGATAATGCAAAATCAGTGTATGATCGCCAGAAAAAATTGGTAGATGAGAAAGTGATTTCTCGTGCCGAATTTGAAAGTGCACAACAAGGATTTCTTTCTGCACAAGCAAATTATAATGCAGCTAAAGAAGGATTGAAAAGTGGTGAAGCAAGTATTCAAGGAGCACAAGCTCAGTTGAGTAAGGCCGACAAAGATTTGTCTAGAACGGTCATTACTGCACCAATGGATGGTTTAGTGAGTTTGATGAGTGTAAAGAAAGGAGAGCGCGTTGCAGGTAATAGCTTTAATGTAGGTACTGAAATGATGCGTATTGCCGACATGCGCAGTATTGAAGTAAGGGTAGATGTTGGTGAAAATGATATTCCTAAAGTAAAAATTGGCGATACTGCAATTGTAGAAGTGGATGCATATACCAATAGAAAATTCAAAGGCTTGGTGTATAAAATTGCAAACCCTAATACTGGTAATGCAGCTGCTACTTCTACTAATGATGTAACGAATTATAAAGTGCATATTCGGTTATTGCCTTCCTCTTATCAAGACTTGATTACTCCAAGAAAGAGTTTCCCTTTCCGTCCGGGTATGAGTGCTAGTGCCGACATCCAAACAAAAACAAAGGCGAATGTTCTATCCATAGCTTTGAATGCGGTAACAACTAGGGATAAGAAAGGCGATAAAGCTGCAGGCGATAAAAAAGACGAAAAGAAAACTGAGACCAAAGAAGTCAAGTCAACTGCTGCTGATGACGATATTGAAGAAGTGGTATTTGTAATGCAAAAAGACAATACAGTAAAGAAGGTAAAAGTAAAAACAGGCGTTCAGGACTTGAATAATATTGAGGTTTTAGAAGGATTGAAAGTTGGTGATGAAGTAGTAACAGGTCCGTATACTATTGTAAGTAAAACACTGCAAGACGGGGCAAAAGTGATGGTTGTTGCTAAGGACAAGCTATATGAGGATAAGAAAAAAGACTAAAAGATAATTTTTGAAACATTCCAATAAAGAGCTCTCATTTTCAGAGCCCTTTATTGTTTAACAAATGCCTTTCGTATGTTTGCCTTTAAATAATCATTTGGAAATGCAATTTGGAATTATTGGCAGTGGCAGTTGGGCTACCGCCTTGGCAAAAATTCTTACGGATAATGGCAATACCATCCATTGGTGGATTCGCAATGAGGAATCGATTGGCTTGATGAAAAAAAGAAAGCACAACCCACACTATTTAAGTGGTGCTTATTTTAATCAGGAGCAATTGTTGATGAGCCATGACATTACCGAAGTGGTTGCTAAATCAACTGTATTAGTCATAGCCGTTCCTTCTGCTTATGTAGAAGATGCATTGTCTGCACTTGATTCAGATGCATTAAAAGGAAAGAAAGTAGTTTCAGCCATTAAAGGAATTCTCCCAACTTCGATTGAATTATTGAATGATTTTTTAGCCAAAAAATTTAATTTACCCCTCGAAGAATATTTTACGGTACTTGGTCCATGTCATGCAGAAGAAGTTGCTGCAGAAAAACTATCTTATTTAACTTTTTCTGGTATCAATGAATCGGAGGCCTACAACATTGCACGATATTTTCAAACTGAATATTTGAACACACTTGTTAACCATGATGTACTTGGTGTGCAGTATGCGGCTGTTTTGAAAAATATTTATGCATTAGGTGCTGGTATTGCCCATGGACTTGAGTATGGCGATAATTTTCTCAGTGTATATATAGCCAATAGCGCCAATGAAATGGTTATGTTTTTGAGAAGTATGTTGCTAAAGCCAAATGAAGAAACAAGTCCAGAAATAAATTATGCCGCATCAGTTTACTTAGGCGATTTGTTGGTAACCTGCTATTCTTTATATAGTAGAAACAGAACCTTTGGAAATATGATAGGTAAAGGCTATTCAGTAAAAGCGGCTCAGCTTGAATTAAATATGGTTGCTGAAGGATATAATGCCAGTAAGTGCATTAATAAGATCAATGAAGTGGTATTGTCTGAAATGCCCATTGCACATACCATCTATCAAATTCTTTGGGAGCATTTACCTGCACAAGATGGGTTTAAAAAAATTGAAGGATACCTTGTTTAAAAGAAAAGGTCTGAGGCAATGCCATCTGCCATTAGCTTTCCAGTAGAGGTCAAGCACAGTTGGTTATTAGTCAATTTTGCATACCCAAGGTTGATATGTTTACTGGACTCTTGGATAATTTTGTTTGCTTTCTCATCACCCCATTTATGCGTTACTGTAGTTAGACTAAGTCCTTCCATGGTTCTCAGGCTAGTCATAATATATTCGTTCAATTGTTGGTCTGTGGTAAGTATTTCCATTTCAAAAGGAATAGTTCCTTTTGAAATGCTCTGTATGTAAAGACTATTGTTTGCAATATTCCATTGTCTACTGCTACCATTGAAAGAATGCGCTGATGGCCCAATTCCAAGATAGTGTTCCCCCGTCCAATAGCTACTATTGTGTTTGCTCCTGCAGCCAGGAACTGCAAAATTGGAGATTTCATAGTGTTCAAAACCAGCTTCAGCCATCCACCCCATTAGTAAAGTAAATTGCGCTGCTTGTTTATCAGGGTCAACTGCCTCAACTTGCTTTTTTGCAATCAATTTTTCCAATCCAGTCTTGGGTTCAACCGTGAGGGCATAACAAGAAAGGTGGGTAATTCCGGCATCAATGGCTATTTGAACATTGTTTTTCCAAATGGCATCAGTGAGCACGGGTGTGCCGTAAATTAGGTCGATCGTAATTTGTTCAAAACCGGCAGCTTTTGCCAGTAGAATACTTTGAAGGGCTTGGTCGGCAGTATGAGCGCGGTTCATCCACTGTAAATCGTGTTCAGAAAAAGACTGAATACCAATACTCAACCGATTGATGCCCATCATTTTCCAAGCAGCTAAATTCCATTCATTGATATCATCTGGATTGGATTCAAGGGTGATTTCTGCGTTTGGCGATAGGTTATAATTATTTTGTAAAATGCCCATCAAATGTTCTAACAAGGGTATTGGAATCAAAGATGGGGTACCACCTCCAAAATAAATGGTATTGATAGTAGCACGGAGGTAATCTTTTCTAAAAACTATTTCTTGGTTAATGGCATCCATCATCAAAGGCAATTGATGATGGGTTGTAGAAAAATGAAAATTGCAATAATGGCATGCTTTTCTACAAAAAGGAATATGTATATAAATACCGGCCATTCACACAAAAGTAAACGGTTCAGCCAACTATGCATGCGAATCCTTGATTTTATCTTTATTTTTGCGCAAACCCATTGGCTTGAAGCAATTCGTTTTTCTATTGTTGGTTTTATTGATGCAGGGAAATTTATTTGCCCAGAGGGATAGTTCCGTCTTTCCCAAAAAAGACAGCGCTCTTACACAGAAGCAATATGACAGTACCCAATCTTTGTTGAAAGATAGTGCCAGCCTTGCTTTGGTAGATAGTCTACAACAAGATAGCTTAAAAAAACGGCTTACTCTTTTAGCTTTGCTTAATGTAAAGGACACCACTACTTATTCAAAATATTTGGTACACCCTTATTTGCCTTTACAAATAAAGGCCATTTACCAAATTACCCCAGAACGAAAACCGCTTCGAAACGACCTACTTTTTTACCTATTAACTGGATTAGTTGCTATGTTGGCGGCTATTCGTTTGATTTTTCCAAAGTATTTCAAAAATTTATTTCTCTTGATCATGCAAACTTCTGTTAGACAAAAACAGACAAGAGAGCAGCTCTTACAGAATAATTTGGCATCTGTTTTATTGAATCTATTGTTTTTGGTAACAACCGGTATTTATATTAGTTTATTGGTGCACCATAAACAATGGGTAACCCTACCGCTTTACCAGTTATTTTTTTACAGTAGTTTCTTTTTATTAGCCATTTATTTGGGAAAATATTTATTTTTATTATTTTCAGGATGGGTGTTCAATGTATCAGAAGCCACAGGTTCATACACGTATATTGTATTTTTAGTGAACAAAGTGTTGGGGATTGTGTTGATCCCATTTGTGTTACTAATTACCTACGCACCTGCCCAGATAATGCAAATAGCTACCACATTATCATTAGGAATATGTATACTTTTTTTTATTTATAGGTACTTGATCAGTTTTGGCGCAATTAAGAATAATTTGAAAGTAAGTGCCTTTCATTTTTTCTTGTACCTTTGCGCCGTTGAGCTATTGCCGTTGGCACTGATTTACAAGCTATTACTTGACAATATTATTAAGCGTATTTAATCATCCTTTTCTTTAGACTACAAGCATGGCAAAAAGCGGGTCAAAAAATTCGAGTATTATAAAGAAAGTAAGAAAGGTCCTCATCTCTCAGCCGAGGCCGGAAAGTGATAAGTCGCCTTATTTCGAATTGGAAAGAAAACACCAAGTTGAACTCGTATTCCATCCCTTTATCAAATTAGAGGGAATTCCTGCACGCGAATTTCGCAAACAAAAAATTGACATTCTTCAATATACTGCAGTAATATTTACGAGTAGAAATGCAATTGATCATTTTTTTAGAACCTGTGAGGAAATGAAAGTTTCTATTAGTCAGGACACCAAATATTTCTGCATTACAGAAGCCGTAGCCCTATACCTTCAGAAATTTATTTTATATCGAAAGCGCAAAGTTTTTTATGGTGCAGATGGCACTAATAAAAGTATGTTTGACGTAGTGAACAAGCACAGAGAAAATGAAAAATTTCTATATGTGTGCAGTGAGAATCAGCAAGACAATGAAATTGTTGGCTGGATGAAAAACTGTAAATGTGAATACCAATTAGGATTTATGTATCGCAGTATTAGTAACGATATTAAAGCTTTGGTAGAAAATCAAACCTATGACGTGATTTGCTTTTTTACTCCTAGTGGCGTAAAAAGTTTATATGATAATTTTCCCGAATTTCAACAGAATGATACTGCAATAGGCGCATTTGGAAGTAATACTTCTAAAGCGGTAGAAGACGCGAGTCTGGTACTTGAATTCAAAGTGCCATCGCCACAAAACCCAAGTATGGTAGCAGCACTGGATCAATTTTTGAGCAAAACCAATCTTGTTAAAAAATAACCTTGCTTCATACTAACCGACTCATACAAGAAACTAGTCCATATTTGTTGCAACACGCACATAATCCAGTGGATTGGTATCCTTGGGGTGAAGAAGCATTACAAAAAGCGCAACAAGAAAACAAGCCCATTTTAGTTAGTATTGGTTATGCCGCTTGTCATTGGTGTCATGTGATGGAGCGAGAAAGTTTTGAAAACGAGGGCATTGCTGCAATCATGAACGAATATTTTGTCAATATAAAAATTGACAGAGAAGAAAGGCCCGACCTTGATCATATTTATATGGATGCCGTTCAAGCCATGACAGGCAGTGGTGGCTGGCCCCTCAACATTTTTCTTACCCCAGAAAAAAAACCATTTTTTGGAGGTACTTATTTCCCCCCAGTTAAAGCCTATAATCGGGCAAGTTGGTCAGACGTTTTAGAAGGGATCCACAAAAATTTTGTGGAGAAAAGAGCAGAGATAGAAGCCCAAGCAGCGCAACTTACCGCACATTTGTTATCGTCCAACAAATTCGGTTTCCCCTCTTCCAAAACGTTGGATCTAGCGCAGGGGAACATATTGGAAACGATGACGGAAAACCTGCTGCAGCAAGCAGATTCGGTATGGGGTGGCTTTGGTAAGGCACCAAAATTTCCACAGACTTTTTCTATTCAATTTTTATTAAGGCAATACCATTTTACACACAATGAAGTTGCCTTAAAACAAGCTTTACTGAGTCTGGATAAAATGATTTACGGTGGAATATACGATCAGTTAGGCGGAGGATTTGCAAGATATAGTACAGATGCACAATGGATGGCCCCTCATTTTGAGAAAATGCTATACGACAATGCTTTGTTGATTTCTGTGATAGCAGAAGCGTATCAAATAACCCATTTACCCATTTATGCCAAAGCAATTGAAGAGAGTATTGCATTCATAGAAAGAGAAATGTTGGACCAGGAAGGAGGTTTTTATAGTGCATTAGACGCAGATAGCGAAGGCGTGGAAGGGAAGTTTTATACTTGGGATTTTGAGGAAATTGAAAAGATATTGGGCGAAGATGCCAATGTATTCAATGAATATTATCAAGTAGTTGAAAAGGGCAATTGGGAGCATACAAATATTTTATGGGTGAAGGATGGTCTAGATGCATTTGCAGAAAAGAAAGGAATGTTGAGCCAGGATTTAGCGGTTATTGTAACTAGATCAAAACAATTATTATTAGCGGAGCGAAGTAAAAGAATTAGACCCGGACTTGACGATAAAATTCTTTTGGGTTGGAATGCACTCATGAATACGGCTTATTCCAAAGCTTATGCGGCATTGGGAAAGGAATGTTATAGAGATAGTGCCATAGCCAATATGGCTTTTTTGGAAAAAGCCTTTTATCATGAGAATGGAACCTGGCATCATACCTATAAAAAACAAATTGCCAAATTGCCTGCGTTTCTAGACGACTATGCTTATTTGATTCAAGCATATATCCAATTGCAGGAGATTACGGGCAATGGCAACTATCTTTTAAAGGCAAAAAGCATCACAGAATTGGTTTGTAGTCAATTTTCTGAGCAAGAAACGGGCTTTTTTTATTTTACAAACGAGCAGCAAACAGACATTTTGTTGCGTAAAAAAGAAGTGTATGACGGGGCTATTCCAAGTGGAAATGCTGTGATGGCGTCTAATTTGGGGTATTTGTCAGTTGTATTTGACTTACCTATATGGAAGGAGCGAGCAATGGGAATGTTGGTTGCGTTAGCGTCTGCCATAATTAAATACCCAACTTCATTTGCGGTATGGGCTTCCCTTATGCAACAGCAAAAAGCAGGTGTTTTGGAAGTTGCTGTAACCGGAAAATTAGGGTCTTCTCAAGTAGCTGAACTGATGAAACCATTTATTCCCAATAAAATAATTCAGTACGGGGAAACTAATTCAGGCATTTTTCCGTTATTGAAGAATAGGGAAACAAAAGAAACGATAGCTATTTATGTCTGCAAAGACTATAGTTGTCGGGCACCTTTTTTCAAAATTGCCGATTTTTTAGCAAATGTGTAACAAACAATCCTTTAATTTGCTTTCAATGACAGCGGTACTAGGTACCTAAAAACTAAATTGTATCCCCATAAGTAGCACTTCTACACGATTAAATTTTATTGGTAACAAAATCCTAAATGAGGTTTTAGACCCGATGAAAAACATATATTTGTCACTGTCATAAAATCGTTCTGATCAAATGAAAGGGTATCTAACATTAGTAATTTTGGCGGCATTAACGCTAATCATGAGTTCCTGCTTTTTGAAGAAAGGCGGAAAGTCTAAGTCGGCTATGCCAGATGACGGCCAGTTACATGGTCTGCCTCCCACGGCAAAGCAAAGTATGGCAAGGCCATTGCATATGGTATATATTCCACCGGGAACATTCCATATGGGGCCAAGTGACGAAGACATCAGTTACAATTTTACTACGCGTAATAGACAAGTATCCATTCCAGGTTTTTGGATGGATGCCACAGAAGTAACCAATAACTATTATAGAGAGTTTGTTACTTGGACAAGAGATTCATTGGCCTATAAAATATTATATGGTCAAGGAATTAATAAAGAAACAGATACTACTGCAGTAGATTGGAAAAAGGCCAGAGATATTAAATGGGATAGGACTACTATTGAAAAACTAAATGAGTTAAATCTAGCGCCAGACAATCGTTTATATGGTAAACCTGAAGTAGATCCAGATAAATTGGTTTATCGCATTGAATATTTCGACTTACAAACTGCTGCAAAAAGGGAAAATGCAGGTCATCCTAGAAAAGAATTTATGATTAAAAGGGATCAAAAAGTGTATCCTGATACACTGGTTTGGATGAGGGATTTCTCTTACTCTTATAATGAACCAATGACTAAGAGGTATTATTCACACCCTTCTTTCGGTAATTATCCTGTGGTAGGCGTTACTTGGAAACAGGCAATGGCATTTTGCGATTGGCGCTCTCATAAACTCAATAGCTATTTAGAGAAGAAAAAATTTGCAGTGGAAAGCGATTACCGCTTACCGAGTGAAGCTGAATGGGAATATGCAGCAAGGGGTGCCAGAACCAATTCTATGTATCCTTGGGGTAACTACTATTTAAGAAATAAAAAAGGATGCTTATTGGCAAACTTTAAACCAGGTAGGGGTAATTATGCTGAAGACGGTGGTTTCTACACCGTACGAGCAGATGGATATTGGCCAAACGACTATGGTCTATATAATATGTCAGGCAATGTAGCGGAATGGACCAACTCTTATTTTTATGAAGGAGCTTATAATTTTGTGAGCGATATGAGTCCAGATATACGTCTAGACGCCAAAGATTCTGATCCTCCAAGAATGAAGCGTAAAGTTGTACGAGGTGGTTCATGGAAAGACATAGGCTATTTCTTACAAGTGAGTACGCGCAATTTTGAGTATCAAGATACTGCCAAGTCTTATATTGGTTTCCGTACGGTAATTGATTTGGCTCCAAAGATGAAAAAATAAAGAACCCAACTAACTGCTTGTTTAAAAAATAGGGTAAGCTGTTTTTGTACAGTTTATGCTAGAACCATTTTAAATTAAAAATCAAATTTACCCATTATGGCCTCAGGTGTTTCTCCAACTGTGAATCGTGCTGTTAACGTAGTTGTTTGCGTAGGTGCAGCAGTAGTTATTATTGGTGCAATGGCAAAAATATTGCACTTGTCTTGGGCTGATTGGGCTTTGAAAATAGGACTATCTACCGAAGCGTTGATTTTTTTAGTGTATGCTATTTTACCTCCTCCAGAC
>JANOYH010000147.1:0-3007 GCA_031428775.1 Bacteroidota bacterium | reverse complement strand
CTTATTAGGTATAAAATGAAAAAAATAACTATCATTATACCCAATAAGGTATAATATTATTTATGGAAATGCTCTTAAACTTTCAAGATAGTTTACTTAGAACAGTAAAGAATGATTTCAGGCGATACTTGCACAGCAAGATCAATTGGAAACAACGGATGATTGGAATTAGATGAAGAGAATACTTGAATTTTACAAAACCCTATCATTTTCAACAAGCCAGTTTCAAAGAAATCATCAAAAATCACCGCGAGCTTTCATCCAAAATTGTGGAACAGATTCACCCATTGCCTGCATTTAAAAAATACTAGCAGTGATTGCAGCGTCAGTTCCTTTCAAGCCAAATATTGCAGCACTTGCGCGTAAACTTGATTTGAGTAGGGATAGTGTGTACCAATATATCGTTCAATTAACACATGCAAGGCTACTCAATACACTTCAAGCAGCAGGCAAGGGTGTATCAACCTTACAAAAGCCCGAAAAGATCTACCTTGAAAATTCGAACCTAGCTTATGCCCTAAGCAATCAAGCGGATATTGGCAATATTCGGGAAACATTTCTTTTGAATCAACTGATCAATGCTGGTTTAACCGTTCATGCGCCAATTGAAGGAGATTTTATCACTGAAGGATGGCATATTGAAGTAGGTGGAAAAAACAAAACTGCCACACAAGTAAAGCAGCAAAAAAACTATATTATAGCTTCTGATGAAATAGAAACAGGAATAGGTACTAAGATTCCTTTGTGGTTGTTTGGGTTTATGTATTAGGGATTCGTTGAATCCAGAGAGTTGGTTGAAATTGAGCAGATAATCCCATATAATCATAATAATATAGTATTCAAATCCCATATTATTATGCTTAGGTTCAAATATTTAACGCAACATGCTGTTATAGTAAATCCTCATTCATATATATTAGTTTGATAATAATATGTGTATCAATATTATTATTTATCTTCATCGCCTCATTTATGAAGAAGAAAGTACGCATCTATAGTATAACTCGGTATTTGGCTGATGCTTTAGCTATAGTGTTGGGTTATCTGGTTACTTTGTTCCTCTATTTTGGTGGTCTGATATCCGATTTTAGCTTCCCCTTTTTGGCTTTTACCATCCTATTCTGGTATATTGTCTCTCAGTTTTCTAAAATATACTCCGACCGCCGCTCCAATAAATTTTCCGAAGAAATCATCTTCATCGTCTACAATATCTTATTAGTTTCCATCCTTTTGAGCTCTTCGCTCTACTTCCTTAACCTGAAACCCTCTTATTCCACCCAGTTTTTTGGCACTTACCTCTTGAGTATTTTCGCATTTGTGGCTTCCATCAAATACCTCTTACGCAAAAACATTCACGCAGCCTTGCACCAAGGTAGGCTCTACAATAAAATCTTATTGGTTGGCTCTACTCCTTCCGCTATCAACTTCTACGAAACCATCAGCAAATACTACTACTACGGCTATGAATGTGTGGGCATCATTGACGAGAAACCCGCCAAACTCAATGGTTGCAAATACTACGGCAATATTGAAGCCCTCAACAACACCCTCAAAAATGAAATTATTGACGAAGTGGTGATTGCCCTACCTAATAGCAATTTTAAAGACATTCAACGCTGCATGGAAGTTTGTGATATCAATAGAACTAAAGTACGCATCCTGCCCGATCTCCAACAATATGCTTCTTCCGCTATTACCGTTAACAATATTGGCGTCATGCCCACCATCAGTGTGTTGGAACTTCCGCTAGATCAGTGGCAGAATCGATTGTTGAAAAGGGCTTTCGATATCCTTTTCTCTTTGCTGGTTTTTTTCACCATTGGCGTGATCCTGTTTCCACTTATTGCCCTTTTAATTAAACTTACGTCTAGAGGTGCCGTCTTTTTTAAACAGGAACGATGGGGTCTCAATAACGAAAAAATTACTTGCTACAAATTTCGAACAATGGTTAAGGAAAGTTCCGACGTTGACGAACACGGCAAATACAAACAAGCCAAAAAGAACGACCCTAGAATTACCCTAATAGGAAAACTCTTGCGTCAGACCAACCTCGATGAACTACCCCAGTTTTTAAATGTGTTGTTGGGAAATATGTCGGTTGTTGGTCCAAGACCCCATCCCACTCCACTCAATATTGAATCCATGCATACCGTAGAAAATTATATGTTGCGCCACATTGTTTTACCGGGTATCAGTGGCTGGGCACAAGTTAACGGCTGTAGGGGTGAAACAAAAACTTCGAACGACATGCAAAAAAGGGTCAATTTCGATTTATATTATATCCATCGTTGGACCTTCTGGCTAGACTGCCAGATTATTCTTCAAACCGTTATCAATATTATCAGAGGTGATCAAAACGCTTACTAGTTTTTTCTTGGGGTTTTTCTTAATGGGTTCCCTTGCTGCACAAACAGTTTGGGAAAACCAACACAATGAAGTGTACCCCTATTTGTACCGTCTTGCTCAAAAAGGTTTGGTTGATTTTCAAGACATCATCAGACCCGTGAGTAGGCAACAAATATCCGGTCTATTATTAGAACTTGAAGCCAAAGACAGCTTATTGAATCTAGTAGAAAAAAAGGAATTGAGCTTTTATCTGCAAGAGTTCCGACCATTGAAAACATTTCCACAAAAACCTATTCAGTTTTTAAAGTACGATGGAAACAAAAGAGCCAGAGCCCTTTTTGTACATACCAAGGATATTCAATTGAATGTTGACCCTATCGGCAGTATCATGCAGGTATCTGGAACTAATAAAAGCTTTACACAAGTCAGTAATGGATTGCAGTTTTGGGGACAATCCAAGCGTTTTTCTTTTCAGTTCTACTACCGCGACTATACCGAAACAGGCACGGGCATTGACAACTTTAGAAATGAAAGCCCCGAAACGGGCATCATCAAATTATACAATGCTAGCAATCCTAATACCCAAAACTTTTCAGAGGTAAGGGCCAATATCAGCTATGCATGGAAAAACGGTTCCATTAGGGTTGGAAAGGACCACCTG
>JANOYH010000146.1:0-1648 GCA_031428775.1 Bacteroidota bacterium | reverse complement strand
ATGTCAACTCCATCCCATGCTATGATTAACTTGACAGGTCTTTTTTCTTCACTATTCATCATGAAAGTTAATGTGCTAAATAAATTTAAGTATTTCTGCAATATGGTTTTTCCTCGCTGCATTTTGCACAGCTCGCTTATCTTTCATTTTCATGCAACAACAGCGTTTGAGGGTTCATTAAGTTATCAAAATTACCTAACACTGGTACTGCACCATATTTACCTTTGATATAATTTTCTTCAAACTTATCCGTTTTCCTGACATCTGATTTAAAATCTGCTAATGAAAATAATTTCGAAGCACCGTATTTATCTTTTTCAGTAAACCAAATTTGATCACGTCTGAATAAGCCAGCATTTAAAAGATTGGTATCGTGCGTATTAAAAATCAATTGCGCATTTTTAGGATTCAATTTCGTAGAATTGAACAACGAAACAATTTTGCAAACTAAATTAGGGTGAAGTTTTGAATCTAATTCATCAACAACTAATACATGTCCATTTTCTAACGAATCTAAAATTGGCCCTGTTATTGCAAAAAAGTTTTTTGTCCCGGAAGATTCTTCCTTATCTAAAGAAAACTGAATTTCACCAACATGATTTTTATTTGCATCATATTTCCTATGTGTGGTTAACACATCCAAAAAATATTCAGCCCCATCTTCTCTAATTTTTTTTTCCAAAGATTCTTTTAGCTCTCTAGGCATTTGCTTGGGAGGTTTAGTTAGGTCTAAAGGCTTAAGAGCAATGTCTTTAATACCAAAATCAGCCGCTTTTAATAATTCAAGGATTTTTTCTTTGTATTCTGTACTTTTTGTTCTTCCTATTGTGAATCCAAGGTACCCTTCTTCTTTTAAGCCTGAAATAGTTCCTAAATTTTGAAACCAGCCCAGCACATTTCCCGAAATTTTATCATTAAATTGAGCCGCAACAGAAAGCATTAAAGCATTTTCTCTTACAAGATCTTCTTTAACTAGTGTAGTTCCTTTGCTAAAGCTACGTTTATGAATATCAAATTTTTGTTTTTCCCTATAAAATAATTCTACCTCTTTAGATTTTGGTTTATGATAAAGCCATTCAGAAAAAACTTTTTCTTTCGTTACTTCAAAACCATATCTATACATTTCTTTATTTAAAATGAAGATCACTTCAAACTCACTTGATTCCGTTTCAGAATCAATATCCAGCTTAAATGGTTCTATATTAATTAAATCTCCCTTTTGGCTGTCTTTTGACGATTTAATTGAAAAGGCCTTCATAAACATTAAGGCTTCTATAAATTTGCTTTTGCCACTTGCATTTGCTCCATATATAACGGCACTTTTAAGTACCCTTAAATTGAATTTAGAATCATTATATATGTTATCCTGCTCACGAGTGTCTTTATCATAGTTTGTTGCAACTAAATTCAGAATCGCTTTTTCCTTAAAGGTTTTAAAGTTTCGAACCGAAAATTGAATTAGCATAATAAATGACGTTTTCGTATATAATACTACAAAATAAGTCTTTATTTTACATATATTTGCAAAATAAATATTTTTTATGACGCTATTGCTCTAAATAAAGCTCAATTCGTTTTTGGGAAATTTTCTTTGCGTTTCAATCGCTGTTTAATCACTAATGGTATAAATATAGGGGCTTCAATGAAG
>JANOYH010000145.1:0-5031 GCA_031428775.1 Bacteroidota bacterium | reverse complement strand
ATTATTAGTATTGTTTTTTAGCTATTACCATCATAGATTTCCTAATCTCTTTAGCAGGAAAGTTACAAAAAATAACAATTGATTGTAGGGAATATTGAATATCCTACCCTACTTTGCACACAAAATTGATGGAATGAAAATTTGGACCCTTTCTGGCCTTTTAATACTACTACTCGTTTCCTGCGCTACCCCTAAAGAATTTGAATACCGGGATATTAAAAATATCAAATTGAATAGTTTGGGTTTCGACAAAACCAATTTGGATTTTGAATTGGTCTATTTTAATCCGAATAGATTTGGGCTCGACTTAAAAACGGTGGATGCAGATGTGTATGTAGACAACTACTATTTGGGGAAATTCAACCTAGATACCAGCATGCATATTGGAAAGAAATCGGAATTTAACCTACCTTCTAAAATTGGGGTTGATATGAAGGGCATCTATAAAAATGCCATGAACCTAATAGTTAGTAATGAAGTATTGGTTAGTGTAAAAGGAAGTACAAAAGTGGGACGATACGGTATATTCAAAACAGTGCCCTTTACTTATGAGGGAAGGCATAAGTTGAAACTATTCTAAAATGGCAAGGAATATTGCGCCCATTTGTTAATGATAGGGTTCAATATGGCAGGGTTTTCTGGGCTGAGGTCCACCGCCATCTTCCGCCCTTTTGCATATAGCAGGTACTAATTTATAGGAATCTGGATTGGCTTTTTCTGTGTCGGCATCAAATCCGGCATTATTGAGGGCGGTTCGAATTTCGTCCACACCAACCCTATCTGGAAAATATTGCAGCTTGATCTCACCTTGAATCAAGTTGTATTTCCATTGAATAATTGCCTTGTCAAAATTTGATTTGTTTTCAACGATCAAATATTTATCTAAAGTTTCTTTGCATTCCCAACACTTTAAATTGGCTGATTTGATGGTAATCCAGACGGCTTTATCCTGCTGCGCTAATGGTAAATTACTAATTAACAAACAAAAAATACTAATTATCAGGGCCTTTTTCATATGATGATTCATTTATTTTCCTGTCCAATTTGCCGGATCTTCTCTCCATTGCATTAAAAGCTTTTCGGTGTCAGCCGATACGGTTCCTTTCTCTAAAGCTATAGCAATCAATTCACTATAATTTGTTAAGGATTTATACGTAACGCCAGCTTTGGCAAATGCTTCATTGGCTATGGCAAAACCATAGGTGAAAATGGAAACCATTCCAACCACTTCTAGTCCAGCTGCCCTCAACACATTGACTACATCCAAACTACTCTTACCTGTAGAAATCAAATCTTCAATGACCAACACTTTTTTACCTGTTTCAAAGGATCCTTCTATTTGATTACCAAGTCCGTGTTCTTTTGGTTTTGGACGTACATAGATATAAGGCATTTTCAACTGATCCGCCGCCATCGCCCCCCATGGGATTCCGGCAGTAGCCACACCGGCCAACAATTCCGCTTCGGGGAAACCTTCAAAAATGACATTGCACATTTCACTTTTAATAAAATCGCGGGTATAGGGAAAGGATAAGACTTTTCTATTATCGCAATAAATGGGACTCTTCCATCCGCTAGCCCAAGTAAATGGTTCTTCGGGTTGTAATTTTACTGCACCTACCTGTAATAATTTTTCAGCAACGGCCTTTTCATTTGTCATAAAACGAAGGTAAGAAGCAGGCTATCAATTTTGCGTGTAGATTGCAGAATCTTATTCACAGAATGTATATGAAACAAATTATTAAAGCAGGCGGAGGATTGGTTAGAAATGGCGAAGGCGATTTATTGATGATTTTTAGAAGGGGTAAATGGGACCTTCCAAAGGGCAAACTGGACCATAGTGAAACCATTGAAGATTGTGCATTAAGAGAAGTTACGGAAGAAACAGGGGTAAATCATTTAGCACTGGGAGAATTGATTTCCGTAACCTGGCACGACTATTTCGACAAATATGTGGGTGAAGAAGTGATTAAAGAAACCCATTGGTTTAGGATGAGTGTAGCTGGAGTACCCAACCTGATTCCACAAACTGAAGAAGATATCACGGCTATTGAATGGGTAAAAAAATCGGACATACCTGCTAGAATGGAACAATCTTATATTACCATACTGGACGTTTTAGAAGAGTCGGGGTGGATTTCTACAGATAATCACGAATAAGCTAGTTATTGTTTGTTACTGTAGAAAAGCTTATTATTTTTAAAATGAGCCTTATTTCTTGATGATGGCTACCGTAAGTCTGCTAATACAAACAATTTTTTCGCGTTCATCATAAATGCGGATATCCCAGATTTGGGTAGTTGCGCCAATATGAATCGGTCTGGCTATTCCGGTAACAATACCTGATCTAACTCCGCGTAGATGGTTGGCATTTACTTCTAAACCCACACAATTAAATTTTTCAAGGTCAACCACCATAGCAGCACCCACACTTCCAAGTGTTTCCGCTAACACAACCGAAGCACCACCGTGTAATAATCCAAAGGGTTGTTTGGTTCGTTTGTCAACCGGCATAGTTGCTTTAATATAATCGTCACCGATTTCTGTAAACTCAATACCCAACAATTCACCTAAGGTATCTTTTCCTAAATGTGCAAAATGATTCAGTTGAAGATTTTTTTGAAACCAGATACTCATAATTTTTTCTTTTATAAGTGCAATGATTTAATCACTGCTTCGGGTAAAAAGGGCGATGCATTTCCTCCATTTCTCAATATGTCTCTGACAATAGTAGAAGCCACAGAAGTGTATTTGGGCTCACCTGTTAAAAAAATGGTCTCTATCGAATTGTCAAGGGTTCTATTGGCGTCTGCAATTGTTTTCTCGTATTCGAAATCGCTGACAAATCGAATTCCCCTCAAAATAAAATGGGCATTGATCTGTTTACAATATTGTATGGTTAGCCCTTCATAAATGACACTCTCTACCCTAGGTTCATCCTTATAAATTTCTTTAAACCATTCCATTCTTTGTGCAGCAGAAAACATGGGGTCTTTTGACGAATTGATGCCAATACCCACATAAATTTTATCGAATAGTGGCAATGCTCTGTTGATAATATCTGTATGACCCAAAGTAACCGGATCAAACGTGCCTGGGAACAAGCAGATTCTTTGCATAAGCTTAAAATTGGAAGATTTAGTTTTCTCTATTCGCTAACAAATATAATACTGCCATCCTCACTGCAACACCATTCTCTACTTGATTTAAAATAATAGATGATGAACCATCTGCCACGTCACTATCCAATTCTACACCCCTATTAATGGGTCCTGGATGCATGATCACAATTTCTTTTCCTAGCGAATCCAATAATCTACGGTTGATTCCATAAGCTAGACTGTATTCTCTAAGGGAGGAAAATAGTGGCTGGTTTTGTCGCTCTAACTGTATGCGCAACACATTCGCCACATCGCACCACTGCAATGCTTTTTTCAAATTATATTCCACTTTTACGCCTAAGGCTTCACTGATATATTTTGGAATTAAAGTAGGCGGTCCTGCTACCATCACTTCAGCACCCATTTTTTGCAAGAGATACATATTACTTAAAGCCACCCTGCTATGCATAATATCTCCAATAATAGCCACTTTTAGGCCTTCTAATCGACCCAATTTTTCCTTCATAGAAAAAGCGTCTAACAAAGCCTGGGTAGGATGTTCATTGATGCCATCTCCCGCATTAACTATTGCAGCTGGAATATGTTTTGCCAGAAAATGTGGCGCACCAGAAGCACTATGTCTCATGACCACCATATCCACTTTCATACTCAGGATATTATTAACAGTATCCAAAAGGGTTTCCCCTTTAGCGGCGGATGAACTGCTGGCTGCAAAGTTTAACACATCGGCCGAGAGCCTTCTTTCTGCCAATTCAAAAGACATTCTTGTTCGCGTACTGTTTTCATAAAACAAGTTCACAATAGTAACGTCTCTTAACGATGGAACCTTTTTAACAGGTCTTTGTAAGACTTCTTTGAATTGCTCTGCGGTAGATAGAATAAGCTGAATATCCTCTGCGGTGAGGTGCTTAATACCAAGTAAGTGTTTGGTAGATAGTTTCATTAAAGGGCAAAGATAAATGTTTTAGTTATCCAATAACACTACTTGTTCGCTTTCGTCGTTTTCTTTCCATAATACCGTTACTCGTTGTGAGAAAATGGTATCAATTGCTTTTCCTAAATAATCGGGTTGAATGGGCAATTCCCTGCTAAATCTCCTATCCACAAGTACACATAATGCCACTTTGCCTGGTCTGCCATAATCTAATAATGCGTCTAAAGCGGCTCGAATAGTTCTACCTGTATACAAGACATCATCTACCAATACCACATTTTTATTCTCAATACTAAAAGGTATATCGGTATTGCTGGCGATATGCAAGCTTTTCCTAACATCGTCTCGATAAAAAGTAATATCTAGTTTGCCATACTGTATAGCCGCTGAAGGAACCAGTTTCTCTAATTCTTTCACAATTCTATCACTCAAATAAATCCCCCTAGGTTGTAATCCTATGATGACAGTATCCTTCAGTTCAGCATGGTTCTCCAGTATCTGGTGGGCCAGTCTTTTGATGGTGAGTGCGAGTTGTTCCTTGGATAAAATAGTCTTCAAGACAAAAATTTTAATAAAAATAATGCTTTCTGTCACACTACTTCCGTTTATTCAGAGATGAGTTGATTAATTTGCCGTTTCAAATGTTTAGACTAGACCATATCCAACTTACTCAGTTCAGAAATTATATTCAAAGGGCATTTCATTTTCAAGAACGAGTGGTGGGAATCTGCGGTCAAAACGGTACGGGCAAAACCAATTTATTGGATGCCATCTATTACCTAAGTTTCTCAAAAAGTTATTTTTCTAGGCCAGATCAAACAAATGTGCATCATGGGTTAATGGGTATGCGCTTAGAGGGAACCTATCTATTAAATGGAGATGCACAGGAATTGGTCTTTATTATGCGGGAGAATAGTAGAAAAGAATTGACTTTAAATGGTGATGCATATACTAAGTTCAGTGACCATTTAGGAA
>JANOYH010000144.1:0-8676 GCA_031428775.1 Bacteroidota bacterium | reverse complement strand
GAATAAGATGGTCCTCCATACACACTCACATAAGGTGCACCATATCCAATTGGATAAGCCGCTGGTCCTACGTATGCTGTAGTATTAGGGGATTTTGCTTCTGCATAGCTTGCCCTTACTTTTAAGAAACTAATCGCTTTTGGTAAATTAACATAATCTGAAATAACACTTGCTGCAGATACTGAAGGATAGAAATAAGTATTGTTATTCAGCAATAAAGTACTGTTTTTATCAACCCTTCCTGTTGTTGTAATAGACAAATACTTTTTATAATCCAGACTCACTGAATAATAACCACTCAAAACCAACATATCAGCTCTAAAATTGTATGCTTTTATGGCGTTCAATGAGTTAGAAAAAGAATACAAACCCGGTACATTTAAATAATCAGTAGTGGTATAACTAGAACGGTAATTAAAATTTCTCACGTTCATACCAGCAACTGCATCAATAGAAAATCCACCCTTAATTTGCCCGTTGTATTTTACCAACCCTTCTATGTTATTATCAAACAATGAACGTACGTCTTCTCTATAATCTCCCCTATTACCTTCCCTTCCATATGGATGTGCTGAATAAGGCATTTTCTCATTACGCATCACATCATTGACACTGATATTTGTTCTAACTATTGCCTCAATATGTGTATTGGGCTTATAAGTCAATGCTGCATTACCAGTAATATCATTTTTATAATGACCGCGTAACCACTCATAACTCATAAAATAGGGATTATGATAACGCTGATACTCGGCATAGATAGACTGAATACCTTCTTTTCCCGGTTGCCAGTAATTACGCATATCATCAATATTCCAATCAGCACCAGTCCAAATAGTCATACTATATATCACACTATTGGGGCCATATTGAACGTCTGGAATATTGGGTGACGATTGACGATTATAATTCATGGACGCATCTACTTTCAATTTGTTACTTAATTGATAACTGGTATTAATATTGAAGTTGATGGTATTCAATTTTGTATTTGGAATAATCCCTTTTTGATATGTCTGACTCAAACTCATTCTAACATTTGAGCGATCAGTGGCAGAGGAAAAACTCAAATTGTTTGTGGTCAATAAGCCTGCTTGAATAAATCTTTCTAAGTTATTAATTCCTCTTGCAACATAAGGCGTTCCTTTCCTAATGCCCGTTGCAGGATCAATTGGGCTATCATATTGTGGCACTAATTGGCCTGCTAGTTTTGGTCCCCATACATCATAATCACCATCATTAATCCCCCCACCTTTTCCATCTCCAAAGGCATATTGAGAATAATCGCCTCCACCATACATGGATTGCACTTTAGGTAACGCAATAAATCCTTTATCAATTTGAGTACTAGAATTGAATTCAATAGTGTACCCTTTTTCATTTCGCTTCGCTTTTTTTGTTGTGATAAGAATTGCACCATTTTGTGCACGACTACCATAAATGGCTGTAGCTGCAAGACCTTTTAATACGGTATAGGTTTCTATATCATCTGGACTAATATTCCAAGTATCCGAAGTAATAGGAATACCATCTACTACATAAAGACTGATATTACCACCACGCAAAGAAACTGCTGGAGCGGCTAACATTTCGCGAGAGATTGCTACATCTAATCCTGCAACTTTTCCCACTAATCCATTGATAGGATTGGGTTCACGGGCTTTAACAAGATCAGCTCCTTTTACTTCTTGTACTGAATATCCTAACTTTTTGGTTTCTTTTTTTACACCAAGTCCAGTTACCACCACTTCATTTAACTGGTTAGTAGACATTACCATTAAAATTGTAATCTCACCTGTACCAATTTTAATTCGTTGCTCTTGATACCCAATAAAAGATACCAACAATTCAGTACCTTTTTCTCCATTGATACTAAATAGTCCTGCACTATTTGTAATTACTTTTTGTTTCCCTTTTGATATAGAAATATCAACACCCTCAATTGGTTTCATAGTTAGGGCATCTACTACTTTACCACCAATGGGAATAGTCTGCGCATTCAATTGAAATAAAACCATAAACAAGGCTATGGGCAATAGCAGCTTTTTGAATAATCGAGCATTAGTTTGATTCATAAACAAGATATTTAGTTGTTGAGAAAACGAAAATATCTTGTTGCTGTTATCGAAATATGTTGGAATTGTTAAGCAACTGTGAAGGATAAAATATACCAAAATTGACAAAGGAACTGCCTTTAAAATCTGGCTTTCTAAACCAGATCCATAACATTTCCATAATATTCGCATAACCTTTTGATGACATTGCATTTGTTAATTTGACTATTCAAATTCAAAGGAGGCATCTAATGAAAAAATTACCCTATTTATTTCTTGAAATGACTGTAAATATTTTATTGGCAGTTTTCTTAGCACTATCAATTGACCATAAATACAACAAAATCCATTGATGGTAAAAACAAAAAAGCGGAATCTTGATATTTTAGTCCTCTCAGACATTCACCTTGGCACTTATGGTTGTCACGCCAAAGAGCTACTCCACTACCTCAAATCAGTAAAACCAAAAAAAGTTGTCCTGAATGGAGATATCATTGATATCTGGCAATTCAGCAAAAGGTATTGGCCAAAATCACATATGAAAGTGGTGAAATACTTAATGCACTGGATGAGCAAAGGCGTTAAAATCTATTATATTCCTGGCAACCACGACGAAATGCTCAGAAAATTTTCTGGCTGGCAATTAGGGTCACTTAGAATTGTCAATAAAGTTGTATTGGAATTGGAGAATAATGAAACCGCTTGGTTTTTTCATGGCGACGTATTTGATGTAACCATGCAACACAGTAAGTGGTTGGCTAAACTGGGGGCTATCGGATATGACACATTGATTTTGATCAATCGATTGGTCAATTTCATTTCAGAAAAAATATTTAAAAAAAGAAAAATATCCTTGTCCAAAAAAATAAAAAATAGTGTGAAGTCGGCCGTTTCCTTCATCAATTGTTTTGAGCAAACTGCAGCAGATATAGGGATTAGTAATAAATACCAATATGTGGTATGTGGTCATATTCATCAACCCGAAATGCGGTTAATGGAAAACCAGGATGGAAAAATTATGTATTTGAATAGTGGCGACTGGATAGAAAACCTTACCTCACTTGAATACTATAATGGCAAATGGGAGATCTATCGATTTGATCAGGCTGAAAAGCAAAAGATGTTGGCTTTAGAAAATGAAATAGATCAAGAACAAGCAAGCCTAAGCAATCATGAATTGTTTGAAAACTTAGTTGAAGAATTCAATTTAATGAAATAGGAATGAAAATACTTTATGCAATACAGGGAACAGGTAATGGACATATTAGTAGGGCGAGAGATATTATTCCAATCTTACAGAAAAAGGGTGAACTAGATATATTAATTAGTGGCACACAGGCTGATGTAGACCTCCCCTATCCCATCAAATATAGATTCAAAGGTTTGAGTTTTATTTTTGGCAAAAAAGGTGGCATTGACCTCTTTGCAACCTATCAAAAAAGCCATTTGAAACAGCTTTATCAAGAAATCAAAAGTTTACCCGTTAATCACTATGATTTGGTCATTAACGATTTTGAACCAGTAAGTGCATGGGCTTGCAAAATGAATCATCAAACCTGTATTGGGTTAAGTCACCAGTCGGCCGTTATTTCAAAAAAATCTCCCAAGTCAAAGAAGAAAGATCCCATCGGAAAAGCAGTGCTACAGCATTATGCCCCTGTAACTGCCTCATTTGGATTTCATTTTGAATCATACGATAAAAATATAGTTACCCCAGTTATTCGAGAACAAATTAGAAAAGCGCAATCTTCCAAAAAAGAACACTATACCGTTTATCTACCCGCTTATAGTAATGAAAGAATCATTAAGGTTCTTTCTGAAATACATGAGGTTCAGTGGGAGGTATTCAGTAAACATACTAATAAAGTAATACAGTTAAAAAATATACTGATCAGGCCAATCAACAATGAGCAATTCATTGAAAGCCTCCTCCATTGTAAAGGAGTTTTATGTGGTGCAGGTTTTGAAACTCCAGCAGAAGCATTGTTTTTGAAAAAGAAATTAATGGTCATACCTATGAAGGGACAATATGAACAACAATGCAATGCTGCTGCACTTGAAAAAATGGGCGTTCCAGTAATCAAGAATTTAAAAGCGAAAAGAATACCTGCAATACAATCTTGGGTAGACGCTACACAATCCATTAACGTTCAATATCCCAATCAAACAGAAGAACTGATTGACCAGTTATTTGAAAGTTTTAAAACACTCAAAACCAATCAAGTTGTACAATTAGGAGAAGGCATTGCTAGTTTGAAGAAACTAAAGCAAAAATTGTTTGGTTCAATCTTACATCAAATCGCTGATTAATTACTATGCAAATAAGTGCAACTGATTTTGGCCATAATTTCAAATGGGGTGTTTCAACTGCTGCATACCAGATAGAAGGTGCACACGATGCAGATGAAAAAGGGGCTTCCATTTGGGATAGTTTTACACAGAAAAAAGGAAAGATTGCTAATGCAGAAAATGGAAATATTGCTTGCAATTTCTATCATCAGTATGCTAGAGACATTTCTTTAATGAAGCAATTGAATATTCCGAATTATCGATTTTCAATTTCATGGAGTAGAATTCTTCCGCAAGGTAGGGGTCAGGTTAACCCTAAGGGGATTGACTTCTACCAAAAAGTAATTGATTTTTGTTTGGAATTAAGTATTGAACCGTGGATTACACTTTACCATTGGGACTTACCTGAAGCATTGCAAATGCAAGGTGGGTGGACCAATAGAGACGTCATTCAATGGTTTAGTGATTTTGCTGAAATCTGTATCAAACATTTTGGCCGTCAAGTTAAACACTGGATGGTGTTGAATGAACCAATGGTATTTACAGGGGCGGGATATTTCATGGGACTCCACGCGCCAGGAAAAAAAGGACTAAGTAATTTTCTTGCTGCCGCACACCATGCAGCCCTATGCCAAGCTGAAGTAGGCAGACTGATCAAATCCATGCACGGTGATGCTAAAGTTGGTACCACTTTTTCTTATTCACATATAGAAGCTTATAGACCAGAAAATAGCAAGGACCAGATTGCAGCAAAAAAAATAGACGCCTTACTAAACAGACTTTTTTTAGAACCCTTATTGGGATTAGGTTATCCAGTAAAAGAGCTAAAGATTTTGGATAGAATTGAAAGATTCATGCATGCAGGAGACGATCAAAAACTAGCATTTGACATGGATTTTATTGGCCTACAGAATTATACAAGAGAGTTAGTTAGTTATGCACCTTTTATCCCTTTTGCACAAGCAAAAATCATAAAAGCCAGTAAACGAAATGTGTCTAGTACATTGATGGACTGGGAGGTTCACCCACCATGTATTTACCATGCCTTAAAAAGATATGATAGTTATGGTAGCATAAAAGAAATCATTGTAACAGAAAACGGCGCTGCCTTTCATGATCAGTTAATAGAAAATAATGTACACGATATTGATCGAGTAGACTATTTGAAAGAACATATAGCTCAAGTGCACAAAGCAAAATTGGAAGGCGTAAATGTACAAGGATATTTTGTGTGGACCTTGTTGGACAATTTTGAATGGGCCGAAGGATATCATCCAAGATTTGGGTTAGTATATATAGATTTCAAAACACAAAAACGAATTATTAAAAGTTCTGGTCATTGGTATAAACAATTTTTAAGCAATAAAGAAATACCATCCAGCTGTTAACCATCCACCACTCCAAATAAAGGCAGTGAGTGAAATATTTTTCCCGAAGATATATGGATCCATTTGCAGCATACCTGCAGCAACAGGAATATAGCCACGAATGAAAGGTGTTAGTTTACCAAAAAAAATGGTTCTACCTTGGCAATTTTCAATTCTTGCTTTCAGTAGAGCAACTTTTTGTATTGGTTTACTAAAAAAAGACGGCTTTATTTTTAAAAGCCATTCACTTCCAAAATAAAACAAAAGGTATAAAAAGAAAGACCCCAAAATATCTGCTGTAGTTACAACAATAAGCAGAATCGGATATGCCAAATTTGCTTGATGCGCTAGATAACCAAAATAAAATAAAACCAATTCATTAGGGAGGCCGGGTACTCCAGCCTCTTGTATTAGAATAATGCAAAAAATAGCCAGGTATCCATAGTTTATAATATACTGATGTAAGATCTCTGTCAAACTATTTATTTATTTAAAGAAGCCATGTTTGGAAAACTAGTTTTCTCTCTAATTATTTCAACTGGTTTTAAAGGAATTGCATTATTAACAGTATGGTTGGTAGTAAATGTTTCCCCTAAGCCCAAAAACAAAACCCGTGGATGCTTTTGTTCTATATAAGTTTTAGCTGAGGCATAAGTAAGCAAATCATGTCTGGTATTGGTTTTGTGTACAATGTTCTTTTGAACTTGGTTAATCAATATGTTTTCTTCATCGTCTGTTTCTTCCAGGTACTCATAACCACTATTTACAGGCATCCCGTTCATTTTCTCGTCTAAAATAAACGGCAGCACATTCCAAGAACTAAAAGCAGCTACCCTTCCATTATATGCTTTTTGCTCATTTAAAAAGTTTAGGATATTTTCATTTCTATTTCGAACAGCAAGATTGGGAATAAATTTTTTATCAGGAAATCCGGTAAAAATTTCGCTATAGCCTGGATAAGAAATTTTATAGCGATTAGCCACATTTACATCATTTCCATATGCACGATTACCCAAAAGTTGACCCTGTTTGGCAATTACATTCCAAAAAAATGGCAATAACCGAGTCCTTCTTTTTTCAATACAATCATCCCAGTATTGTTGCTTTAAAAGACTAGTATCACTAACACTATGGGTATTAAGCATTAATGCAGAATCTGCACCTTTAAAAACTTCTTGCCACCTGAAACCATCGATAGTGATAATAAATACATTTTGTGTTGTGGCAACAGGTTGTGCCTTTAAAAACTGACTTGCCAAAAGAAATGTGCAAAATAGACAGATTTTCATTCAGAAGGTTTTACAAAGTACCCGTTGCAATACCAACAATTAGTTAACATCTTATTAACGAATGATTAAACTTTTCATTTCGATTTCTGTAACATATCCTTAATGCTATGTTGGCAATTTGGTTATAGTGTTCCGTTTACTTTAAGGAATAAACATGATACTATGCCAACAAATCATTTACCAAAAGTTTCTGTTTTAATTCCCGCTTATAATGAAGAAAAATACATTTTACGAACGCTTAACGCCTTAATAGCACAGGACTATCCTTCATTTGAAATAATTATAGCAGATAATGCATCAACTGATCAAACACTTTTAGTAATCAATCGCTTTTTAGAAAGAGTTACATCAACTATTCGCATTATAATTGTGCAAGAAAGCAAACAAGGAACCAACCATGCGCGCGAATGTGCACGTAAAATGGCTACAGGGGCTATTATTGCACAAATAGATGCAGACTGTATTCCATCATCAAACTGGCTGAGTAAAGGTGTAAGTGTACTTCTTCGGAGTAAAAGAGTTGCTGTGACTGGACCCTATGATTATTATGACGGTGATCATGTAATGCGATTTTTCTCTTTATACTCGCAAATGCTACTCTATCCATTAATCAATAAATTTGTTCAGTTAGCAAAAAGAGGTGCTATTTTAATTGGCGGCAATGCATTTATACGAGCAGAAGTTTTGGAAATGGCGGGGGGATATAATACTTGCCTTACATTTTATGGTGATGATGTAGATATGGGAAAACGGTTAAGTGTATACGGACCAATCGTATTTGTAAATTCTTTGGTTCAATTATCCTCTTCTCGCCGGTATAAAGCGAATGGTTTCTGGCAAGTAAACAAAAAGTATCAGTCGTTTTTTTGGAACTTAATATGGCAAAATGAACATTTGTTACAAACAGCCGAAACCAATCACCCTAGATAATTAATGATACAAGGATTCTGCAATGGTAGTTTTAGACCATGACTTTTTTTCAATGATCCAAGGACATGAATGATTTTTAATTTTTATAAGTATCTGCCAACCTTTCTGAATACAATCTAAATTATCAAAATTAGCAGGCATTTGAAAAGGAGATTCATCTTTATAGGCCATTACTTCTCCAGCTAGATTTAGCACTTTATGATGAAAGAGTTTACCCAAAACATTGGCCTCCTTATCAAAAAGACAATTACCCAAAACAAGCCCTAAAACCGAAAAATCTTTTGGGTGTATAATTACATTTTTGAATTGATAGGCTACTAACTCTTTTGAATGATTATAGATTGCTTGCATTTCATAAAACTACGAATTGAGCGACTTAACCACCACTGTTCACAATAACTTAATATATCAATTTTCTTCAACATCAGTTATAACTGGATCCTTCCGGTTAGTGCTACAAATAGGAAAATCAATTTAAAACTAAAATTTTGCCCGTAAGTCCACTACCTATACATTTGCACCTCTATGGGGGGTTAGCTCAGTTGGCTAGAGCGCTTGCATGGCATGCAAGAGGTCGACGGTTCGACCCCGTTACTCTCCACAGCTTTAAAAAGAAGGAAACTCTTAGTAGATAAGGGTTTCCTTTTTTTATGCTCTTTAGTATTGATGTGTTGATTTGTTCCAAATGTTGACCTGTCACCTTTAAATTGGTCACAAATGGTCACAAACTGGTCACAAACTGGTCAC
>JANOYH010000143.1:0-1635 GCA_031428775.1 Bacteroidota bacterium | reverse complement strand
TGGGTTATGATGGTGGTGCTTGGTTTAGTCCAGACGGTAAAAAAATTGTTTGGAGAGCTAGTAGGCCCAAATCAGTAGCAGAAATCAAAGAATACAAAGAGTTATTGGCTCAAGGTATGGTGGCTCCTACACATATGGAAGTATATGTTGCCAATGTTGATGGTTCAGATGCTAAACAGATTACCTATTTAGAACAAGCCAATTGGGCTCCTAATTTCACTCCAGATGGCAAACACATTATTTTTTGTAGCAATCATGAATACAAGCGAGGGTTTCCTTTTAACATGTACCTGACGGATCTAGAAGGGAAAGGCTTAGAAAAAATCAGTAGGGATAAGGGTTTCGATGCATTTCCGATGTTTAGTCCAGACGGTAAAAAAATCATTTTTGCTAGTAATCGAAATAATGGAGGAACAAGAGATACCAATTTATTTGTGGCAGATTGGGTAGATTAAGTATTTTCACCCCTTAAATACAAACCTATATGTATCAAGGCCTTCTCCATTTACATAATTTATTGCGTTGGATCATTCTGATTTTACTTGTATGGAATATTGTAAGGCATTTTACGGCAGGTAAAAATCCTTTTAATGGGACCGATAAAAAATTGGGACTGTTTTTATTGATCAGTGCCCACATAACCTTGTTGTTAGGATTGTATCAATGGTTTACAGGGCCAATGGGTTACCAAAACATTAAAAACCTAGGCATGGGTGTTGTAATGAAAGATAGTGCCATGCGTTTTTGGGCAGTGGAGCATTTAACTGGAATGTTAATTGCCATTGTACTGATAACCATTGCAAAAGGGGTTGCAAAGAAAAATTTGTCTGACGAAAAAAAGCATTCCAAAACTGCAGTTCTTTTGGTGATCGCCTTAGTGGTGATACTTGCTGTAGTGCCATGGCCTTTTAGAGAAGCCATTGCTCGTCCTTGGTTTCCAGGAATGTAATATATCAATACCAAGGTAGTTTGGGCATTCGCAAAAAAAATATTAAAACAAACCGCCTCTTTTACCCAATTCAATGACATCACAGTCCTTGATTTCTGTACCATCAATAGTAAAACGAATGATGGTGCGCTCATGGTGCCAGCCGTGGTGTCCAGCAGCACCAGGATTCATATGTAGACACAACCTATTGGGGTCGTACAACACTTTTAAAATATGGGAATGGCCACTAATAAATAAGTGTGGTTGGTAGGTGGTCATTAATTTCTTGACTTGTGGATTGTATTTAGGTGGATAGCCGCCAATATGCAACATCAACACAGTAACGGCTTCGCATTTAAACACGAGCATTTCGGGAAATTCACTCCTAATATCATAACCATCTATATTTCCATATACGCCCCTCAATGGTTTCACCAATTTCAAATTAGTAGCAATAGAATCATTGCCAAAATCGCCTGCATGCCAGATTTCATCACAGTCTTTAAAATGGATGGCAACTGCCGGATCTAGAAAACCATGTGTGTCAGAAATGAGTCCAATTTTTGTCATGAATCTTTGTCTTGAATAGCGTAATCAAAATCTGTTCCTGAAATGAAAATAAGAAGTATTAGTTTTATTTTCGCGTTTGAATTTTGCCAACTATTCATTTCAATTTTCAGCTATGCCCCATTATCAAACTTTGGGTT
>JANOYH010000142.1:0-4875 GCA_031428775.1 Bacteroidota bacterium | reverse complement strand
ATTTGATATAGTTCAAAATAATTCATGCAATACTAATTATCTAAAAGGGCCCTTTAAATCTTAACTTAGGAGGCAAATCTATGACAATGATGGTACTTGGACTTATTAGAGAAGGAAAAATTCCGTCCGACAACCGTGTAGCACTTACTCCAGCTCAGTGTAAATGGATAAATGCAAATTTTACGGATATTCAGATCAAAGTACAAGCATCCCCTAATCGGTGTTTTAGTAATCAAGAATATCGCCATGCTGGTATTGAAGTTACCGAAGACATGAGCGATTGTGCGATTTTATTGGGAATTAAAGAGGTTCCCATTGCAGCATTGATTCCATCTAAAACCTATCTTTTCTTTTCACATACCAAGAAAAAGCAATTGTACAACCAACACTTGCTGCATGCTATGATGGACAAAGGAATTACGCTCATTGATTACGAATGTTTAGAACATAATGATGGACAACGTATCATAGGGTTTGGATTTTTTGCTGGTATAGTTGGTGCGCATAATGGTATTATGGCCTATGGAAATAGATCTGGTGCCTTTCAACTAGGAAGGGTTGGTGACGTAAAAGACTATCGCGAATTGATTCATACTTATTTTGGATTAAAACTGCCACCCATTAAAATAGTCGTTACAGGAAGTGGTAGGGTGGCACATGGAATTGTTGAAATCATGAACCTGATGGATGTGCAGGAAGTAGAAGCGGAGGAGTACCTTCAAAGAGAATTTGAATATCCAGTTTACTTACATTTAAAAGGGAATGAACTGTATCAACACAAAGAAAAAGGTAGTTATTCAAGAATCGATTTTCATGAATATCCTCAGAACTATCAGTGTATGTTAAAGCCCTATCTCTCTCAAACAGATATTTTACTTAATGGAATTTATTGGGAACCGCGTATACCTAGACTTTTTGAAATGGAAGATTTAAAAGCAGCAGATTTTAGAATCAAAACCATTGCAGATATTACAGATGATAAATATGGATCGGTGCCTTGTAATTTAGGTGATGCTACTATACAAGATCCTATTTATGGCGTAAATAGACTCACAGGGCTTAAAACAGCCCCCTACTTATCTGATAGTTTGGATATGATGGCTGTGGGAAATTTACCCAATGAATTGCCCCGTGATGCAAGCAGGTTCTTTGGCGAACAACTCATCAAATATGTGATTAACGATTTAAGAAATGGAGGTTCCATTACCCTTGAAAAGGCAACCATTTTACAAAAAGGGTTGCTCAATAATCATTTTGATTATTTGAGCGATTTTGCTTTACATTAGAGATAGGCAAACCACTGTTTGTTAGGATCCCAGTTTTCAAATGCTTTTCCTACTGCAGTTAAGAAAGACGCTCCAATACTGCCATCTACAATTCTGTGGTCGTAACTCATAGACAAATACATCATATGCCGAATACCAATTGTATCACCATTAGCTGATTCTATGACCATCGGTCTTTTCTTGATAGCTCCAACAGCCAATATGGCTACTTGGGGTTGTGGTATAATGGGCGTTCCCATTAAACTGCCAAAGGTACCCACATTGGTTAACGTAAATGTAGCACCCGTAGTGTCGTCCGGTTTTAAACGACTATTTCTAGCTGCATCAGCCAAACCATTTACAGCCTTACTCAAACCAACAATATTCAATTGATCTGCACCTTTTATGACTGGTACAATTAAATTGCCACTTGGTAAAGCCGTGGCCATTCCAATATTGATGTCTTTGCGTATGATGATTTTGTCGCCTTCAATAGAACAATTCACCAATGGGAATTTCTTGATAACCTCAGCAATACACTCCATAAACATTGGAGTATAGGTAAGTTTGGTGCCTTCTCTTTTTTCAAATTCTACTTTCACTCTTTCACGCCATTCAACCATATTGGTTACATCGGCTTCGGTGAAACTGGTAACGTGCGGACTAGTATGCTTACTATCCACCATATGCTTGGCAATCAGTTTGCGCATCCGATCCATTTCAATAATTTCTGTATTACCTGTAACGGTAACTGAACTTGGATCAGAAAACTTGCCTGAATAAGCTTGAGGAGGGAAGCTACTATAAATTAAAGATTCAGTTTGTGTTAAAGATGCTGCCACTGGCGCCACATGAGTTGTTGGAGCAGGTTCAGCATAGATTGCAGAAGCGGCTGGCGCTTGCGGTGCTGTTGAAACCTGAGCTACAGTTGCTGTAGGTTGTACAGCTACCGGTTCATCTGGAATATAAGTAGGGAAAGCTGTTGTTGTAGGAGCAGCTTCCACAGGTGCTTGAAAAACAGGTTGTGGCACTTGTGCAACTGGCTCAATAAATTGTTGTGTGGGTGCTTCAGCTTCAGTAATAGGAGCGGTAATAGGTTGTGCAGGAGCGATAACTTGCACAGGAACGGGTACTTCAACTTGTTGGTAGACAGTTTGGTAAACAGTATTGGGTGCGTATGGTGGTATCTTGCCAGATTTTCGGTCAGCTACATACTGTAATACATCTTTTTTAGAAACACGACCATCATTGCCAGTACCTGGAATTCTTTCCAATTCACTCAAACTGATTCCTTCACTATTGGCAATATTCAACACCAAAGGCGAATAAAAACGGTTCCCGATAGCTTTCTCTGGAAGTTCGTATCCTGAGGGCGTATAAGGAACATTGATAGGCAACTCTATTCTATCACTTAGATCAGAAGCAGGTGCGTTATAAGTAGGCGTTGCAGTATAGGTGGGAGGTTCTGTATAAGTGGGTGTAGATGCTGCTGGTGGTTGGATTGGTTGATAAACTGGTGCTTCTTGAACAGGTGCAGGTATTGCAACTGGCGGGTTTTCAGGTAAAGAAGATTGGCTTGCCTCTTTGCTGGTTTGTATGCGCGCAATCACGGTACCAATAGGCACTACGTCATTGACTTGAAATAATATTTCAACCAAAATGCCTTCTTCGGTAGAGGGCACTTCACTATCCACTTTATCAGTAGCGATGTCTAAAACGGTTTCATCGTGTTTCACGAAATCGCCAACCTTCTTATGCCATTTCAAAATGGTGGCTTCCATGATACTTTCGCCCAATTTGGGCATCACCAATTCAGCAATTGCCATACTATCGTCCTTTTATAAATTGGATAAAAAAATATCCTTCTAACACGTTGATTCTCTTCACAAAAAATCCGGCTAACTAACAAATGTAAAAGTAAGTCTTATAACTATTTTCAATGGTTATCCACAATTAACATTCTGAGGCAGTTAAGTGCATTTATTGCAGTTATCTGGATATTTCTGCTGCGATCATAACGGAGTTGAAACGACTTTACACGCACCTCACCCTTTGAGGCAACAGCAATCCATACCAAACCTACTGGCTTTTCCTCCGATCCGCCATCTGGACCCATAATTCCACTTACTGCAATGGAATAGTCGGTTTTCATTAATTCCCTGACCTTTTTAGCCATTTGTACTACGGTTGCTTCACTTACAGCACCTTCATATGACAAGATCTCTTCTGAAACATCGAGCAAACTCGACTTAACACTATTATCATAACTAACAATGGTTCCTTTATAATATTGAGATGAACCAGGTTCACTAGTGATCAAATGTGCAATATAACCACCCGTACAACTTTCAGCGGTAGACAATGTGGCACTTTTCTCTAACAATAACCTAGCAACTAGTTTTTCCATGGTCTCATCTCGATCGGTAACCAAATAAGTGCCAACAGCTTTGCGTAAGGCTTCGAAATGAAAAGAGATTTCTTGCTTTATTAGTGCTTGATCATAACCAAAAGCACTTAACCTTAAACGGACCATCCCATAATTGGGTAAATAAGCCAATTTTATATGTGGTGGAAGCGCTGCTTCCGTTTCCTGGATCATTTCGGCTAAAAAAGATTCCCCAATGCCATAGGTGATTAGTGTTTGGTGTTCTAAAAAACCAGTGTGGAACCTTGAAGGAAGCATGGGTAAAACATGATGTTTCATTAACCATTTCATTTCATGAGGTACACCAGGCAAAGAAATAAACACTTTTTCTTCTTTTTCAAAAAGCATACCCGGTGCCGTTCCTGTCTCATTTTTCAACACTTGACAAGTATTGGGAACTTCCGCTTGTTTGGCATTGCGCTCTATCATAGGACGCTTTAACACATTTTCAAAAATATTCGTTACATGGTCTAAGGTAGGTTGGTGAACGACCATTTTTCCGCCAAAATATTTACAGAGTAAGGGTTTGGTGATATCGTCGGCAGTTGGACCTAGTCCACCCGTTATAAAAATGATAGAGGCTCTTTTTGATTCCTCATTCAAGGCTTCCCAGATATCGTTCCAGTTGTCGCCTACAGCTACTCGATGGTTTACTGGAATGCCTATTTTATTGAGTTCTTGTGCCATCCAAGCACTATTGGTGTCAATGACCTGCCCAATTAATAATTCATCTCCAATTGTGATGATCGACGCAAAAACTTTTTCCATCAGTGTGTATTTATTTGCAAGTTACAGTTCAAAAACGATTTCAAAATTGGATCTGATTCACTAACTTTCAAAATAAAACTAATGCAAGAACAAAATTTCAGTAATCATTCAAGATTTGTTACCCTTTACCATTATATCACTACTCCTTTATTAGTAGTCATACTTACTGGATCAATTGTAAATTGGTGCAATAGTTCAAATGACAATTTGTATTCAGCTTCTTTGATAGCAACACTAACTATTGCACTATCGCTTACGTTTTACTTTGCACGCGCTTTTGCCCTAAAAGCAAATGATAGAGCTATTAGAGCGGAAGAAAATTTCAGGCATTTTATTTTAACTGGAAAGCCATTGCCAGAAGGATTAAGGCTTTCGCAAATTGTTGCACTGCGATTTGCTTCTGACGCTGAATTTCCT
>JANOYH010000141.1:0-4292 GCA_031428775.1 Bacteroidota bacterium | reverse complement strand
CAATAACTGCTAAAATACCAATTAGTTGGTATGTATTAGCGGGTTAAAAAATAGTTTTTTTACCTATAATTATAAAACTGCCCCTATGTATGCACAAAAATTAATCAACAATAGCGCTTCCATTTTGCTAGTTAGATTGATTGTAGTGATCATTGCTTTTTTAGCTTTCAATACAAATACAACTGCTCAAATAAGTGGATATGTATTCCGCGATTTTAATGCCAATGGAACCAGAAATACGGGTCCTTCTTATAATGAACCCTTGGTTGACGGAATTACAGTGAAAGCTTATGATGCTAGTAATACTTTATTGGCAACCGTAACATCTGTAGCAGGTGCGTATAGTTTTACTGCTATGCAAATTCCTGCAACAACAAAAGTACGTTTAGAGTTTAGCGGTTGGGTGAACAATGTTGACTATCCTGGTGCCTATGGTACCCATAATAAATCAAGTATTCAATTTGCCACTGCACCTGCATCTAGCCTTGGATTTGGCATTAACTATCCGGGCGATTATATTGATGCGCCTAATGCAAGAATCATCGTTCCGTCATATGCTAACGGTAATAATCAAGTACCTGGTCCATATCCTAATGCAGCTTCTGCAGATAATGTATACTCTTTTAATTATGGATCTGCAGCGGCTACAGATGTAATCAGTGATATGGGACAGATTGGTGCTGTTTGGGCAACTGCCTATTCTAGAAAAGCAGATAAAGTATTTTATGCGTCTTTTGTAAAAAGGCATGTATCACTTGGTCCACTCGGAATGAATGGATTATACGTAACCACCTCAGCTAAAACAACTACGAATACCTCAAACACAAGTTCATTTGTTGATTTAAACGCAATCAACCCGGCATTTGATGCAGGAACTTTGCCAGGAAGGTCTTTTGCTCCAGGAAATCAAAACAAAACACAGGCAAATAGAGACGATAAAACTATTGGTAATGTATTTGATGAAGTGGGTAAAAAAGGGATGGGTGGTATGGCTATTTCAGATGATGGTCGTTATTTATATGTCATCAATTTAAATGACCGAAAATTATGGAGAGTAGATATTGGAACCAACGGAACTGCTCCTACCTTGACTTCACAAATTGTATCGTATAATGCCTTCCCTGTTGCGGCGGGTAACAGCACATTTAGACCTTTTGCAGTTAAATTTTATAGAGGCGACATTTATATAGGAGGCGTTTTAGATGGAGTTAAACCAGATAATTCTTCTGTGGATAGAACTGAATTAAAAGCAGTTGTTTTAAAAGTAAGTGCATCAGTAACTCCAGGAACAGAAACTTTTACTACTGTATTAGACGCACCTCTGACTTATCAGCGCAGAGCCAATATGAATACTGGGTTTGGTGTAAATAAAAATTCTAACTATGTTGATCCTAATGGAACTATAGCTGCAGCTACGTTGTGTCAAGGTTCATGGCATCCATGGGCTAGAACATTTACAGAAGTAGTGATACCTCCAGGATCAGATAAAATAATTTATCCGCAACCAATGTTTAGTTCATTGGACTTTGATCCTTCTGATGGGGCAATGATTTTGGGGATCACAGATAGATCAGGCCATCAATCTGGTAATGCAAATTTGGCACCAACTAGCATGGGTAATAATACTTTGTATACAGCCAATGCTGCGGGAGACATTTTGAAAGCTACCAACAATGGTACTTATACCAGTTTTACTTTAGAAAGTAATGGTACCTCAGGTAGTTTAACTACTAATGGTGCGGGAAATAATGAAGGTCCGGGTGGTGGAGAGTTTTTCTTTACAGATAGATATGAAGGTGGTGCTGGTGGAGCTTTAGGAATTGGCAACACAGCAAATGGTACTAATGTGGGAACTTCACATGAAGAAACTAGTACTGGAAGTATTGCTATGTTTCCTGGAAAAGAATTAATTGCAACAGCATTTGACCCTATTACCGATTGGTATACAGGAGGTATTCGTTATTATTCAACCCAAGATGGGATTGCCAAAAATGGTAAGGCATTATACCAAGGAGGTGATGTAAGTGTATTTGGTAAAGCAAATGGTTTGGGTGATATAGAAATTATTTCTGCTCCTGCACCCATTGAAATTGGAAACCGTGTTTGGCTAGATGCAGATGGCAATGGTGTACAAGATGCTGGAGAATTACCTATTGCTGGTGTTACTGTTGAATTGGTAAAAGCCGGATTGGTAATAGCTACCGCTATTACTGATGTGGATGGTAACTATATATTTAGTAGCGACCCCAATGGCGTTTCTACTGCATCGGCCATTTACAATATTGCTGGCTTAACGCCTAATACTGCATTTACTGTTAGGGTTCCTAATGTAACTGGCGGATCTAAGCAAGCAGCCCTTGGCACAAATGATTTAACTACAGCTGATATTGCACCTGGTGCTAATGCAGACGAGATTGATAGTGATGGTTTATTAGTAGGTAGTCATGCCGAAGTGAACCTAACAACTGGTGTTGCTGGTGCTAATAACCATAGCTATGACTTTGGTTTTACCACAAGTGTACCTAGTGGCGGCGGTGGTGGATTAGAAAGTAAGAGTTTGGGTGATGCCGTAGGAAGGAGGGTATTCAATAAAGCAGTGAATAGTTTACAAGGTACGATTGACTATAAAAATTTCCCTGGTGTGGAGATTCGCAATATTCAAAATAGGGTGAATGGAGTTGGCACTAGTTTGTCATTGGCAGAATTATTACCTCAACAAATCAAGGGAACTAATTACAAAGCTTTTAAAACAACCCCTACAGACCTTATATCTATCACAAATGCTGTTGACGTAATGTCGATCGACTTTACTTTGAACAATCAAGCTAAAGCGGTTTCATTTGCAACAAAAACACAAGGTGAAGTTTATGACCATACCAAGGCCATTTGTGATCGTTTAAAGGGTGCTGAATTAATGGGCATTCAAAAGATGGTCATTGACAATGTAGCGTTTATTAGATACGATCTTAAAAATGCACAAGGACAAGTAGAATATGCCATGAGTTTTGCCGTTGGGGCAAAATCTGGTAGGTCTAATTATACCATTCAAAGCAATTGGTTAAACAAAGACTATACGCCTGATCAAGTGATGTATAACGTTCAACTTTGGGCGGTTTCTCCTGAGTTAGTGGTAAGTATGGCTACGGATATATTAACTAGATTGAAAGCCAATATGCCTGTTACCGAGCAAGCGAATAATAAATTATTGCCAACAACCTATGTTACTAAAGGAAAACGCGACGCAGAGAATCTGGTACTGAATGTATTTAATGCAAGTAGCAATACCAATGGATATTTAGAGGTATTTGAAAAAGCAAATGAGCAAACTTCTGTCATTACCAAAAAACAAATTCCATTTACTGTTGCCAGTAATGGATCGGTTATGGTAAAGATTCCGGCAAGCGATACTTATGAAGCTACTATACACCTCTATATGAATGGGGTAATGCAAGACCAATTGTTTATGGCTGATGGTAACTGGGTAGTGAATGTAAATGCAGCTACTTCTACACTTAATAATTTTATTGTAGAGAATGACAGCAATAGAATATTGGACAATAAAGAGGATTTCTTGCTTTTCAGAAATGTAAAAGTGGAAGCTTCTAGTCCTGATTATGTTTCAGTCTACAAATTATTGCGTGGCGGTGGCGCAGCTCAAAATTTAACTGGTTACAAATCGCTTGTGTTCAATGCAAAAGGCTTGGGTGTTGATTTGAAAATCACTTTGGTTAAAGAAGGCATTCAAAACTGGGATGATCAATACCAATTGAAAATTCCTATGACCAATAATGCAAAAGATTATAAAATTAATCTGAATGATTTTGTTTCAAAAGCAAGTAAAGAGAAGATTAATCCTAATGATATTACTACCGTAGTATTTGCACTAGAAGTACATTCTGGAAAGTTGACCAATATCAGTGCCGACTTTAGTAAAGTAGCCTTTTCTAAAACAGACTTTGCTTATTTAAATAGCCTTAATTCTAAAGAGATTTCAATTTACCCGAATCCATCAAGAGGCAAGCTGAATGCTAGTTTTAAGTCGCCCGAATCAACTAAACTAACCCTATTCTTAACAGAAGCAAGTACGGGTAAAACAGTATTTAGCAAACCAGTGAATGCAGTAGTTGGAATGAATATTGTTCCCATTGAGTTTACGCAAAATACGGGTCTCAATACTTACATCCTTTCATTAGAAGGGAATGGTATTAAATACCAACCTCAGAAAGTATTGATCGAAAAATAATTTTCACCAAATGCTATTGTAAAAAAGCTGCTCAATTGAGCAGCTTTTT
>JANOYH010000140.1:0-3055 GCA_031428775.1 Bacteroidota bacterium | reverse complement strand
CTTCTGACGCTGAATTTCCTGCGCTTGCGTCTAAGGCAGTTACAGAAAAAATAAGTGCAAAAGCGATAAAGCAATCAATTGTGAATTGGAAGCCAGATTATAATAGGGTTTAAAAAAAATAGGCCAATTTTTCTTTAAAGTGTTCAGGCATCAACACTTTCTTTCTTGAATTGATATCTATAAAGTATAAAACTACTCGCCCTATGGTGAGTAGTTTTTTGTTTTCATTAAATACTTCGTGATGAAATTCAATTTGGTGCGTATCGGGCAATTCCCTTAACTGGGTCTTTATGGTGATTAAATCGTCATAATGTGCAGATCTTATATATTTCACGTGCATTTCTACCACGGGCATTTTTACCCCCATGGCTTCCATGTCTTTATAAGTAAACCCCAAATCCCGAATACATTCAGCTCTGCCTACTTCAAAATATTGTGCATAATTGCCATAATAGACAATATCCATCTGATCTGTTTCCGCGTATCTTACCCTTAATTGGGTACTATGTTCATACATAAATGTTCATTTGTTGACAAACTTACAACCAATGTTTGTTTTTCCACAAAAGATGGAACGATGTTTGTTCCCATTGCATGATTCTTATCTTTAAATTAGTTTTACCTTTTTATTAAGAAAGAAAGGGAAACCTTTGTAGAAAGCCATATCCCGTATATGAAGCAATTGATTTGTTCTTTAGCAGTTTTTTTTGTTCTAGCCAGTACGCAATACTTGCATGGTCAGTCCACCGCCATCTATAACGACCCCGACGCTGGTTTCAAACAAGCTAAGGATTGGTATTTACAAGAAAAATATAGTCTTGCCTATCCCGTATTCCAGCAACTGTATTTAAAACGAAATGCCAATAGCCAGATACCATTGGAAACCCTGAACGAATCTCGTTTTTATGCAATTGTGTGCGCGCTCAAATTGATGGACAGTACCGCAGAATCACTTGCAAAGGATTTTGTGGTCTTCAACCAACACCAATCATTAATACAAAGAATGCACTTTCATTTAGGGGAATATTATTTTCAACAAAAGCTTTTCGGAACTGCACAAGAACAATACCTGCAAACACAAATTGCCAATTTGAGTAATTCAGAAATTGCCAGTTTGAAGTTTCACAATGGCTATTGTTATTTTGTTGCACAAGATTTTGGAAAAGCAAAACCTTTATTTAATACAGTTAGACAATTGGAGCAAGACCCTAATTTTATTGAAGCAAATTATTACTATGGTTTTATTTGTTTCTATGAAAAAGACTACAAAGAAGCGTTGCTTGCTTTTAGGATTGCAGAAAAAGACCCCAATTACCAATTAGTTGTTCCATTTTATTTATCAGAAATATATTATTTCAGCGGACAGCAAGACCTGGCCTTACAAACTGCCCAACAAGCTTTGCAAAAAACCGGACAGTTTTACGATTTACAATTGCGTCAGTTAGCCGGTCATATTTTATTTGAGCAACGCGCATACGACAAAGCCCTTCCGTATTTGAAAAAGTATGTGAATGAAACTGAAAAAGTTAGAAGAGAAGATTTGTATGAATTGAGCTATTGCTATTATGAGGCATCTGAGTGGTCTGCTGCTGCCGAAGGATTTAAACAATTGGGTGGCGGTGAAGATTCATTGGCACAAAATAGTATGTATCTTTTGGCCAATGCTTATTTGAAATTGAACGACAAGCAAAATGCTCGTAATGCATTTCAGTTTTGTGCCACCAATAATAGTAACGCCAAGCAAAAAGAAGTGGCTTCTTTTCACTATGCCAAACTATCCTACGATCTGAATTTAATGGATCAGGCATTAAAGAGTTTGCAATTATTTAGTACCCAATATTCCAAATCAACTTATTTACCAGAAGCCAATGAGCTCTTGTTGAGCACACTGAATCATACCAATAATTTTAAAGCGGCATTGAGTTTATATGAAATATTGCCAAATAAGAGTGACGGGATGAAGCAAATTTATGCAAGCATTATTTTTGGTAGGGCTGTTGAAATCTTCAATGACCAACAAATCATTAAAGCAGATTCCCTTTTTGCACTAATACCAGAAATGCCTAATAACCAACTGCAATTGGCTTTGAGTCATTTCTGGCGTGGAGAAATTGCCTATCGTTTAGGGAAAAACCAGGAAGCAGTTGGATATTTCAATAGCTATCTTAAGAACCCTAGAACCAATGGTCAAGCAACTGTAATCAATGCACATTATAGTCTTGGATATAGCTTGTTAAAATTGAATAGCTATGTCCTTGCCAAGGAGTCCTTTGAAATGGTTGGGAATAGGGCAGGAGCCTATTCTAGCTCCTTTGAACAAGATGCATTTGTGCGTATTGCTGATTGTGATTTTATGTTGAAGGGTTATAAACAAGCTCTTGCAAAATACGAAATGGTCATCATTTGGCGGATACCCATATCTGACTATTCTGCCTACCAAAAAGCAATCATAACTGGTGCACTCAATAAGCCAACAGAAAAACTTAGGCTTCTTGAATCATTCCAAACAGAATATGCAGCATCCTCATTACTGCCTGATGTACAAATGGAAATTGCCAACACTTATCTAGCCAATGAAAATTTTGCAAACGCAATTGCGCCATTGGAAAAGTTGATCAATAATGCTAAGGCAAATTCATTGCATCCTCAAGCCTATTTAAAACTAGGGGTAGCCAATTTTAACCTCGACAAAAATCAAGAATCACTAGATTTCTTCAAAAAATTGGTAACAAAATATCCAAATGCACCGGAAAGTAATGACGCAATTGAATATATCAGAAACCTATTTATAGCAAAACAACAACCTGGCGATTTTGTGAGTTTTATGCATGAAAATGGTAAAGACATTTCAACTTTTGAAGCAGATTCATTGAGTTATAAATCTGCCATGTTGCGCTATGAAGCCAAAGATTTTGTCAGTGCCAATAAAGGGTTTAAACAGTATTTGCAGTCGTTCCCTTCCGGCAGATACTTGATGGAAGCACATTATTTTTCTGCCACAGCGGTCGAGGAATTGACAAAACAAGCAACGCCATTTGTCGCGACCATCGATGGC
>JANOYH010000139.1:0-16654 GCA_031428775.1 Bacteroidota bacterium | reverse complement strand
GACATGAACGCCGAAGAAGCCATGAATGAACTCCTAAAACGCATGCGCGGCACAAAGAGCAACGAAGAGTTCTTAGCCAGCATGAACAGATAAAAATACTCAAATAAAAAACCTCTCTTGTAGTCCAAGAGGGGTTTTTTATTTAAAGCCAATTGTAGTTGAAACAAAGGAGGCTTTCTTACTTATTGGCTTTTTCCGTAAATTTGAGAAAAGACAATTTATGAGAACTGCATTACAAGTTGATTTAAGCTTTGATCAAGTTCTTGCTTTGGTTAAACAATTACCAACAAAGGAAAAAATTAAACTAACTAAAGAGTTAGAAAAAGAGGGCATAGAATCCAAATTGTCTGGACTTTTAAAAACTTTCCGAACCAAAGAATTAAACTTAAAAACAATAAACGAAGAAGTTGAAATCGTAAGACAACTAATGTATGACAGCAAAAAACATTAAAGTCATCTTTGACACAAATGTTTGGATTAGTTTTCTTATTGGCAAACGCTTGTCTTTTATCAAACATTATATTTCTAATGGGCAAATTACCATTGTTACAACTGAGCGTCTTTTGAAAGAAATAAAAGAAGTTACTAGTAGACCCCGAATGAAAAAATATTTTCCACAAGAAAGTGTTATTGAATTACTTCAACTATTGGAAATTATTGGTGAAAATATTGAAATAAAGCCAACACATTTTATTAATAGAGACTTAAAGGACAACTTTTTATTAGACTTGATAGACTTTTCTAAAGCGGATTATTTAGTTACAGGTGATAAAGATTTATTAGTTCATAATCCCTTCAAATCTGCAACTATTTTAACACCCGCTAATTTTGAAAAAGCATTAACAAACAAGTAGAAAAATTAAAGGGCCCGAAGGCCCTGTAATAATTATTTCAAATAAGTCTCAAACAATTTCAAAATCCTTTTATACTCATCCGCCCAACTACTTGGCTCCACAAATCCATGGTCCTCTACTGGATAAACAGCCATCTCCCAATTCTCTTTTCCCAATTCTATGAGTCGCTGATTTAGTCGAACCGCGTCTTGAAAATGTACGTTCACGTCTACCATACCATGACAGATCAACAAATGATTTTTTAAACCCGCCGCAAAATTAATCGGTGATGATTTAGCATACGCAATACTATCATTGATGGGTTCATTTAAAATGTTAGCCGTATACCCATGATTGTAATGCGCCCAATCGGTCACGGGCCTCAAAGCCGCGCCAGCCTTGATAATATTGGGTTGTGTGAACATGGCCATCAAGGTCATGAAGCCTCCATAACTACCACCATACATACCAATTCTTCCGCTATCAATGCCCATCGTTTTTGTGAGCCATCTAGCCGCATCTACTTCATCGTCCAAATCTTTTCCGCCCATAAAACGATAAATGCCCGTTCTCCAATCTCTACCATAACCACTGCTTGCGCGATAGTCAATATCTATTACGGTATATCCTTTATCGGCCAATAAATTATTGAACATCTGCTCGCGGAAATAACTGCTCCATCCATAGTGTACATTCTGTAAATATCCGGCACCGTGTACAAAAATTACAGCCGCACCATTTTTAGTTCCAGGCTTAGGATCATACACGCGCGTATATATTTGTTGACCATCACGCGCAGTGATTGTTGTAATCTTGGTATCTCGCCACGCGTACTTTTTAAACTCATCGCTCTGCGCTTTCTGGGTAATTTGAACCGGTTTTTTTCCGGCCTCATTTTCTTGGATAAATAATTCCGCTGGCTTGGTGATATAAGAATAGAGGAAGGCAATATTTTTTTCGTCGGGCGATAAGCTCACCGTATATCCTCCGTCCATTTTGGTGATCTGTTCTTTTTTGCTGCCGTCACTATTGATGCGATACCAGTGTTGTTTGCCTGGATGTTTTTCGTTGGTGAGCAAATAAAAATATTGTTTGCTTTTGCTGAACACTAAATTCTGCACTTCATATTTTCCTTCGGTCAAGGCTTTTTTTGTGTTCGATTTTAGATCATAACTATAGAGGTGTGAATAACCAGTTGCTTCACTCTGAAAATAAAGTTGATCATTGTTGATCCAGCCAATCACATTTCCAAAACCTGCGCCGCCAATACCCGGACCTCCTATCCAAGCCTCGTCCCGCTGACGATCTAGTAAAGTCAGTTTTCCGTTCTCCGGATTCAACTGCATGATCCAACGGTCTTTGTTGTCTTGCGAACGGATGTCCACTACCGCAGATGTTCCTGCTTCGTTCCAATAAGGTCCGCCCATTTGTACGGGCCTTGGACGTGGGGCTGTTTTTCTATTCGGATAATCTTTTACATAATCGGGCTGGTCGCTGATGCCGGGGATGCTGTCAGTAGCAATTAAGTAAACAGCTTCTTTCTGTTTGTCGTACACATAAGCCTCAGAACGGGAGAGGGTATTGCCCACTTTTGTTCTTCCGTTGATATTGGTGGTATAACCAGACTCGGCCATGTAGTCTGGGATGATGGTTGGTTTAGAAGCTGGAGCTGCCGCTGTTTGTAGTCGATAGGTTACAAATCTTCCGTCCGGACTAATTTGCAGACCCTGCAAGGATTTGTCGCTGATGCCAATAATTTTTAGGGTATCCTGGTCGCGGTTCGATTTCAAGAATAAGTCGCGCTTCTCCCTTTTCGACTTCCTTTCTTGTAGAATCGTAGAAAGGTTGACTTGGTTTTTCAGCAACCATTGGTCTTGCGTATTCCCCTGACCACCTTGACCTCCGCCGCCTCTTCCGCCAAATCCTTGCGCCGCATCGGAAGCACCAGTTGCGCCTGCTGTTTCCGCACCTGGTCGCAGGTTGGTAAGCTGGGTAGTGATGCCCGTTTTAGTATTCCAGCCATAAAGGTTCTGGTTTTTGGTATAGACAATCCATTCGTTGTTGGTTACAAATTTGGCGCCGCTCTCAAACTCTTCGGTCTGGGTAATTCTGGTAGTTGCGTTTGTTTTGATATCGAGGAGGTAGATATCGCCTCGATAATTGTACAACAGTTGCGAATAGTTACTATTATATAAGCCACTTGCCAGGGCGGCTGCTTTTTGCGTTTCGATGAAGCCGGCTTTGCTGGGCTCGGTAGAACCAAGGGCCACGCGATAGTTGCTGTCGGATATTTGTTGGGTGGGGTTCCAGTTGAAGAAGACGGACTTACTATCCTGACTCCAGAAAACACCAGAAGGGGAAGTGCCTATCCATTTAGGGTCTTTCATGATCTGATCAACTGTCAACTGAGCTTGCGAGATTCCAGAAAAAAGTAGAAAAGCACAGAAAAGAAAGAAAGCACAGAAAAGCTTATTACGCATATAGTTCGTTTTGGTTTCTAAAACTATTCAATGCGGATTAAATAACCAAACAAAAGGGACTGGCGGGCGAAGTGGGAAAATGGAACGGTTGTTCTAGCCATTAAATTGAAATAAATAGATATGTGAATAGAAATTTTCTATTATTCGCAGCATAAATGGGAATTCTTGTAGTTATCTAACTACAATTATTTATAATACCCATTGCTTTCAATCTCCTCCCTAACCGCATCTGCCAAAAGGTATCTGGTAGATTTCCCGGCCTTGATTGCTGCCCTAATTTCTGTAGCCGAAATCTCTAAAAGTGGTGCGTGAAGGATCTGAATCCTTGCCGAATAGGAATCCGTTACCGGAAAACCGGGTCGTTGGTATATATGAAAGGGGTGGTTTTTAACGAGGAGGTCGAAGTTTTTCCAGCGTGGAAGGTTCTGAAAACTATCGCTTCCCATGATAATAGAGAACTGGTGTTGTGGATATTTCTCTTGCAGATAAGTGAGTGTATCAATAGTAAAAGAAGGTCGCGGGAGTTTGAACTCCACATCAGAAGCCCGAAGCTGTGGATTATCGCCCACGGCTAGCGTAACTAAATGGAGACGGTGGTATTCGTTTAGTAAAACAGTAGAAGGTTTCAAAGGATTCTGGGGCGAAACCACCAGCCAGACCTGTTGAATGTCGGCGTTATTAGCCACATGACTAGCAATAATCAGGTGCCCGATATGGATGGGGTTAAAAGAGCCAAAATAGAGTCCGATTTTCATCTATATAGTTGACAGTCAATTAATTACAACAGCGCAAGTTCTTTTACAAAAATGCTGTTTGCTTCATTCAGTCGCAGGCTCAAATGATAACCCGCCACCGAGATGCTGATAGGGTCGCCCAAGGGAGCTTTCTGTTCTATTTTAACTATTTCGCCCGGTACACAGCCCATTTCCATCAGTTTGATAAAGATATCGTCTTTTTCAAAAGAGAGTATTTCCGCTTTTTGACCAATCGCTAATTCCGACAATCGTTTCATTTCCTTGGTTATTTTACAAAGGTAAGGTTGGTTAGCAAGCAATTTGTTACGAATTTTGGAGTAAGAAAAAGCCTATGCCTTCAGTTCAATTTAGAAACGCCGATCAACTGTTTTCCTTCCCCAACAAAACAGCCCTCAAAACATTCATCGCCAAACTATTCAAGCGAGAGAAGCGCAAGCTTGCTTCGCTCACTTATGTATTTTGCTCCGACGAGTTCCTTCTCCAAATCAACCGCGATCACCTAAAACACGATTTCTATACAGATATCATCACATTCGACCTTTCCGAACAACCCCAGGAAACCATCGGCGAAATATATATAAGCCTAGAACGCATCCGCGACAACGCCAAAACCCATCAAACCAGCCTCAAAGAAGAGACCCTTCGCGTACTTTTCCATGGCGCTTTACACTTATGTGGGTACCAAGACAAGTCGAACGCCCACATAAAACAGATGCGCACCAAGGAAGCGGAATACATTGCCCTGTATTTAAAGCAGCTTTAAATTGAATTCTAAAGGATATTAGTTCCGATAAGGCCTTTCAGAATGTATGGACGAGGGGGCATCGCTCAATACATTCATTCGAGCCTGCATTGGCAGTTTGCGAATAAAGCTGCGCTATTTATTCGCATGCCTGCGCCTTCGCTGGGCACCTCAGCCAATGATGTCTCTCAGAATGTATTGAGCGACTTGCTTTCGTTACTACCTTGTTTTCAATACGGCATGAGTTATTTCTTAGAGATATTCGTATTCTCTTAACCTTTTATGGACTCAATCTGTATTAACTTGTTGGAAAGAATACCCCCCCAGTTCTAAAATTATAACCCCTGTTCCACGTGAAACATTCCCTGATTTTGATTCTTTTTCTGCCCCTTTTCTCCTTATCTCAAATAGGAACCGTACAAATCAGCAAGAAACCTATCCCTGTACCAAAATTTATATTGGAACAAATTGACAGTTTCAACCGAGCCGACCTATTCTATTGTTACTTAAGCAGCGCCGAAAAGGAGCATTTTTACTGGTTAAATTTTTGCAGAAGCAAACCCAAGCTCTTTTGGGATAGTGTCATCAAGCCTATTCTAGCTCAATTCCCTGATTTAAATGACGAATATGCAAAAAGTCTACAGGAAGAATTATCAACTGTAGGCGAGTTGCCCAAGCTTTCTCTCAACAAAACACTGATTTATCTAGCCCAAACCCACGCAAAAGACAACCTTAACCAAGGCAAACTCAATCATAATAATGCCAATGGCAAGCGATTCGACCAACGAATCAAGGAAACCCAGATCAAAAAATGCGCCTCTGAAAACCTCGTAACAGGTCCATCCAACACCCTTTTTGCCCTTGTCCTATTATACCTAGACATTGGCGTGCCCGACCTAGGCCACCGAAAAAACCTCCTCAACCCCATCTACGCCGAAATCGGCATCGGCGCCGCCACAAAAACCGGCGAAACCTACTACATCGTCCAAGACTTTGCCTGCAAACAATAGCCAGAAATACTAAAACAATAAGTCCCACAACCATTAGTTCCACGTGAAACAAAAGGCACAATCGCTGAAAAAATGCCTCAAATAGCCCAAAGGCCCAACATTAATTGCCCTAACCGAAAAGACAAGCGAATCTCCCAATACATTCTGAGAGACCTTATTGGCTGTAGTGCCGAGCGAATAGCCGCCCCAATAGCAACTCAAACCAATTGTTCCACGTGAAACATCCCCATAGTCCTCCAAATCTCCCAATACATTCTGAGAGACATCATTGGCTGTGGTGCCCAGCGAAGGCGCAGGCATGCGAATAGGCGGCGAAGCCCTATTCGCAAACTGCCAATGCAGGCTCGAATGAATGTATTGGGAGATGCAGGCTCGAATGAATATATTGTGAGATGACCCCGTTATCTTTGTGCTCGATAAAACAAAAAAGATGTTTCCAGAATACGATGTGATAGTGGTAGGAGCAGGCCATGCAGGTTGTGAAGCTGCAGCAGCAGCGGCTAACTTAGGGTCGAAAGTATTGTTGATAACGATGAACATGCAAACCATCGCCCAAATGAGCTGTAACCCAGCCATGGGAGGCATTGCAAAGGGACAAATCGTAAGAGAGATAGACGCATTGGGAGGCTATAGTGGTATTGTAACAGATTTGAGTACCATCCAATTTAGGATGTTGAACAGGAGTAAGGGGCCGGCCATGTGGAGTCCGAGGGCACAAAGCGACAGAATGCTGTTTGCTGCTAAGTGGCGCGAGCTATTGGAGCTTACGCCGAATGTAGATTTTTACCAGGACATGGTTCAGCAGATCATCGTAAAAGACAATCGGGCTTGCGGCGTGATCACGGGCATGGGCCATCATATCAACAGCAAATCGGTGGTGGTAACCAGCGGGACTTTCTTAAACGGCGTGATACATATTGGCGAGAAAAGATTTGGTGGTGGAAGGGTGGCAGAGAAAGCGGCTACGGGAATTACGGAGCAGTTAGTGGAATTGGGGTTTGAGAGCGACCGACTAAAAACAGGCACCCCACCACGTGTTGATGGTAGGAGTCTGGACTACAGCAAGATGGAAGAGCAGAAAGGCGATGAAGAAATTGTGGGCTTCTCTTATTTGGATACCGAAAGGGTAAAAGCCAAAGACCAGCGCAGTTGCTGGATTACCTATACCAACAATACAGTGCACGATATTTTGAAGACGGGCTTTGATAGAAGTCCCATGTATCAAGGGAGAATTGAAGGAGTGGGACCAAGGTACTGTCCGAGTATTGAAGACAAAATTAATCGCTTTGCCGACCGCGACAGGCACCAGATTTTTGTGGAGCCCGAGGGATGGAATACAGTGGAGATTTATGTGAATGGTTTTTCGACTAGTCTGCCTGAAGACGTGCAGCACCAAGCCTTACGGATGATTCCTGGTTTTGAAAACTGTAGGATCTTTAGACCAGGTTATGCTATTGAATACGACTTTTTTCCACCAACCCAGCTGACCTATTCTTTAGAAACAAAGAGGCTACAAAACTTGTTTTTCGCAGGACAAATCAATGGAACTACAGGTTATGAAGAAGCAGCCTGTCAGGGTCTAATGGCGGGAATCAATGCTCACCAGAAAGCAAAAAACCTAGAACCCTTTATATTAAAAAGAAGCGAAGCATATATTGGCGTTTTGATAGACGACCTGATAAGCAAGGGAACCGACGAGCCTTATAGAATGTTTACCAGTAGGGCCGAGTTTAGAACCTTGCTTCGCCAAGACAATGCAGATATCCGACTAACAGAGAAAAGTTATCTACTCGGATTAGCTTCTGCAGAACGCATGGAAAAGGTAACAGCTAAAATAGAAGCTGTAGAAAAGATTAAAAACATATTAAATCTTTTTAATATAGAACCTGCGTTGGTGAATCCCTATTTTGAAGCAAGTGGATCAGCGCTTATTGTAGAAAAACAAAGGGCGGCTAAAATATTACTACGACCGAATATTGACCTTTCAGGATTAATGAAAAATATTCCGGCACTACAAGAAGCACTTCAGTGGGCCAGTACCGATTCGTTGGAACAGGCCGAAATACAAATCAAGTATGAACGCTATATTGAAAAGGAAAATGACATGGCCAATAAAATGAGCGCCTTGGAAAACCTGATTATCCCCGATAGTTTTAACTACCATAGCATCACCGCCATCTCAAACGAAGCCCTACAAAAATTTAATAAAATTAGACCAAGAACACTAGGACAAGCTAGCAGAATTAGTGGTGTAAATCCGAGCGATGTGCAAATTCTCATGGTATATATGGGAAGATAGAGGGTATTCAATAGTTTACTAACTTCAACAAAACTACTGCCTTGAACAAGTACCTCAAATGGACACTCCGTATTCTTGGGGGTTTCTTACTCTTGCTTGTTGTGGCATTTATTGTGTTGAAAATCTATGTGGGTACGCACAAACAAGAACTCATCACAGATGCGACCAATAAAATCAGTGAAAAAATAGGTGGTAAAATAGAGATCAAAGATATTGGTACCTCCCTATTCAAAAACTTTCCATATCTCACCATTTCATTGGATGGATTAAAAATTACAGATTCCTTATATGCCCAACACAGTCACGCACTCTTAGCGGCGGAAAGTATTTCTGTTAGAATAAATCCATTGAAGATGTTGATGTTAAAAATTGCTATCAACAAATTTCAAATAGAAAAAGGCGGCTTCTATATTTATACAGATACCACCGGATATACCAATGGCTATCTCTTAAAAGGACAAGGTGAAAAAAAACCACCTGCACCTAAAAAAGAATTTGAAAACATCTTAGACAATATTAGTGTCAAAGATTTTCGCGTGACTATTAACGATTTGCAAAAGAAAAAACTATTTGATTTTACCATCAACGAATTCTTAGTAAAAACAAATCAAGTAGATAGCATAGTAGCTTTAAAAACTAAATCAAATATATTAATCAACAGTTTTGCATTCAAAACAACCAAAGGAAGTTTTGTAGAAAATCATTTGTTTGAAGGCAATTGGGATTTAAAATTTAATACCAAAACACCAGCACTATTATTTGATAGTATGGTTATCAATATTTCTAAACAACCCTTTCTCTTTAAGGGTGGTTTACATTTTGGCGAGCAACAAACATTTGATCTTGACATTACCACCCAACAAATCAAGCTTGATTTTGCAAAAAGTTTGTTGACAAAAAAAATAGCCAAAGGCATCAGTATAGCTGACGTAAGTACACCATTAGATGTGCACACCGTAATCATAGGTTCATTAGTAGGTGGAGGTGATCCATATATTAAAGCCGAATTTACCACAAAGGGTGCTGCAGTGAAAACACCTTTTATGACAGTTGACTCGGCCAGCTTTAATGGATACTATATGAATGAAGTAGTGAAGGGCCAAGAAAGAAATGATCTAAACTCAAAAGTAGTAGTAACAGATTTTAATGCACGCTTTAAAGGATTACCCATTCACTCAGACGACATTTTAATTATTAATTTAACCCACCCTTTATTGAGTGCCGATTTACAATCGAACTTTTCATTATATGGAATGGATGAATTTTTAGCAACCGATGCATTCACTCTATCGAATGGAGAAGGATTAATGGATTTATTTTATGAAGGACCCATTCAAAATATTACACCAAAGAATGCAACAATCAAAGGAAACATCACACTAAAAAATGGAACCATACAGTTACATGGATCTAATGCAGTTTTATCTAATTGCAATGCAAAAATTAAAATTAATAACGCTGATTTGATTTTAGATACTATACAATGCAATATCGCGGGTAACCCCATCACCATTGCTGGCGAAGCTAAAAATGTACTAGCCCTTATTGGAGAAGTACCCGATGGAGTAACCATGAATTTACGCATTAATGCGCCAATTATTAATATCAACGATTTAAGTAAAATTGTTTCCAGAAAATTTCCTGTTAAAAAAATCAAAGTAAAGAAATCATCTGGAAGTTTGGCAAAAACAGCAGCCAATATCGACAAGCTATTATCCAACGGAAAAATTTCCGTGTCGGTTAAAGCCGGAACCCTAAAATACAAAACTTTTGAAGCAAATAATTTGGTGGCAAGAATGAAAATAGACGACCAGTCTTGGGCCTTAGAAAAAGCCGCCTTAAAACACGGCAAAGGAACTTTTGAAGTCAACGCTACTGTGAAAGAAACGTCTAAAAAACATTTTCTGTTGAACACCAATGTGGAAATGAAAAATGTGGATGCGGAAAGAGTGATGCGCGAGTTTCAAAACTTCGGACTAAAAACGCCTACCTACAAAAACATCAAAGGAACTTTAAACCTTAGTTCCAATGTTTCCTTGAACATGACGCCATCGGGTGATTTTGATATCTCAACACTTAGCGGAAAAACAACCTTCTCCATCAAAGACGGCGCACTGGTTGATTTTGATCCTATTCAGAATATCTCTTTCTTTTTATTCAAAAACCGAAACATGTCACATGTTCAGTTTGCAGAAATTAAAGACGACATTGATTTTAATAAAGGCATTATCAAAATCAATCGCATGGAAATCAACAGCAATGTGCTCAAACTATATATAGAAGGATACCACTCACAAAATGAAACAGATTTTAGTATCCAAGTTCCCATGAGCAATTTAAAGAACAAGGACAAAGACTATAAACCAGAAAACACTGGAGCAGGTAAGGGTGGCGGCATGAGTATATTTATTAGGGCTAAGACAGACGACAAAGGAAAAATCAAAATCAGCTATGATCCTTTTGCCCGTTTCAAAAAATCACCTACCGAAAAAACGGCCAAAGCAGCAAAGAAATAACTACATTTAATTTCGTCCAAAACTAAATACACATGAGAAAATTCAAGATTCTTTTTTCCGGGTTGCTGTTTGCGTCCATGCTACAGGCCCAGGAGAGCTTCCCCGTTAACGGCATTGCCGATAAACGAGAAGGCTGTTACGCTTTTACCAATGCAACCATTGTTAAAGACGCACAAACCACCATTAATAATGCCACACTAGTTATTAGAGATGGTAAAATTATTGCCCTCGGGGCAGGTGTTGCCATTCCAAAAGACGCGGTACAGATTGATTGTAAAGACAAATGGCTCTATCCTTCGTTTATTGATATATATAGCGACTACGGTTTAACCACTTCTCAAAGAACCGTTGGTGGTGGTTTTAATTTTAATGCCCCCGCACAAATTACCAGCAATACCAAAGGTGCTTTCGGTTGGAACCAAGCCATTCACCCAGAGACAGACGCGGTGAAATCTTTTAGTGTGGACGAAACAAAAGCCAAGGGTCTGCGCGACATTGGTTTTGGTACCGTATTAACCCACCTCAAAGACGGGATCGCTCGCGGTACTGGTGCGGTGGTTAGTCTTGCGAATGAAAAAGAAAACCTGACCATCCTCAAAGAAAAAGCTTCTGCGCACTATTCTTTGAGCAAAGGAACTTCTACCCAGAGTTATCCTGGAAGTCTGATGGGTTCAATTGCCCTGCTTCGTCAAAGTTACCTCGACGCACAATGGTATAAAACCAAACCCAACAAAGAAGGCATCAACCAAACCCTTCAAGCTTGGAACGACAACCAAAGCCTTCCCCAAATTTTTGACGCTGGCGATAAATGGAACGATATTCGCGCCGATCGCGTTGGTGACGAATTTGGCGTTCAATACATTATTAAAGGCGGTGGTAACGAATACCAACGTCTTAAAGATATTGCTGCTACTAAAGCAACTTTCATCCTCGACCTGAATTTCCCTCAAGCCATGGATGTGGAAGATCCACTCGACGCTAAAGCAGTTTCACTTTCTGATATGAAACACTGGGAACTTGCCGCCACTAACCCCGGTGCGCTGGAGAAAGCAGCCATTCCTTTCTGCATTACTAGTGCCGAACTTCGCGATAGCAAAACCTTTCTGACCAATCTGCGCAAAGCAATTGAAATGGGTTTGACCGAAGCAAAAGCCCTTGACGCCCTTACAAAAACACCCGCAACACTCTTAGGTGTTTATGATAAAGTGGGTAGTTTGGACGTTGGTAAAGAAGCCAATTTCTTGATAACGAGCGGACCAGTCTTTGCTGAAAAAACAACCCTTCTCCACAATTGGGTAGACGGTAAAAAATATGCAGTAAAAGAAGAAGCTTGGTCGGATGTAAAAGGAACCTATACACTAGCCATTCAAACAGCAGCGGGTCCTATTAATTATACCCTTGACGTAAAAAGTACCAGCGCAGCGAATGTGATTGGAAAAGATACCCTGATCGGTAAATTTAGTTTTGATGGTAAAATGGTGAAGCTGAGTTTCTCGCCGGTTCCAGCAAGAAGGCCTAACCCAGCAGCAGCAGCAAATGCAGCAGCAAATGCAGCACCAACGGTTGCACCCACAAGTGCTCCAACGGGCGCTCCCACAGGAGCTCCAGGAGGAGGTGCCGGTTTTGGTGGTGGTGGTTTTGCAAGAGGCGGTGGCGCCGGTGCCAACCCTACCCAATACCGCTTAAGTGGCGTTGCAAACGGAAATAGTTGGAGCGGTTTTGGTGAAGACACTGCTGGTAATAAACTAACCTGGTCGGCCGCTTTCGTGAGCACCACACCAGCTGTTGCAGATTCAGTGAAAAGAAGAAACAATGCCAACGCACGCCTTTCTAAAGTAACGTTTCCTTTTGACGGTTACGGTTGGGAAGAAGCCCCTAAACAAGAAGCGCTCTTAATTAAAAACGCTACCGTTTGGACCAACGAAAAAGAGGGCAAACTGGAAAATACCGACGTCCTGTTAAAAGACGGTAAGATTGCTAAGATTGGTAAAAACCTTTCTGCCGATGGCGCTAAAACCATTGACGCCACCGGTAAACACGTTACCGCGGGTATCATTGACGAACACTCACATATTGCCGTGAGTTCTATTAATGAAGGCGGACAAACCGTTACTTCAGAAGTTAGAATAGCCGACAACTTAAATCCAGAAGACATCAACATCTATCGCCAACTGAGCGGTGGTGTTACCTCTTCTCATATCCTACACGGTTCTGCCAACACCATTGGCGGACAAACCCAGCTCATCAAACTACGTTGGGGCGCGAACGACGAAGAACTGAAATTTAAAGGTTCTGATGGTTTTATCAAATTTGCCCTAGGCGAAAACGTTAAACGCACCCCCGCAACACAAGGTAATACCCGCTATCCGGATACCCGCATGGGAGTGGCCGAAGTGTTAAACGACGCCTTTGCAAGAGCAAAAGACTATGAAAAAGCCATGAAACTGGATCCTAAAACCAGAAGAGACCTTGAATTGGATGCACTCGTTGAAATCCTCAACAAAAAGCGTTTCATTACTTGTCACTCTTATGTGCAAAGTGAAATCACCGCCGCCTTACGCGTAGGTGATAAATACGGATTTACGTTCAACACCTTCACACATATCTTGGAAGGATATAAAGTGGCCGACAAAATGAAAACCCATGGAGCTAGCGCTTCTACCTTCTCTGACTGGTACTATTATAAAGTAGAGGTTACAGACGCCATCGCCTATAACGCAGCGATCATGCATAAAGTGGGACTGAACGTTTGTATCAATTCAGACGACGCTGAAATGGCTCGCCGCCTGAACCAGGAAGCTGGCAAAGTTGTTCGCTATGGTGGTGTTAGTGAAGAAGATGCGTTAAAGATGGTTACCCTTAATCCAGCCAAAGCCTTGCATGTAGCAGATAAAGTAGGAAGTATTAAAACGGGTAAAGACGCTGATCTCGTGATCTGGAGCGACAACCCTTTAAGCATTTACGCAAAATCTGAACAGACCATTGTGGACGGTATTGTTTACTTCGACAGAGCGAAGGACTTAGAACAACGCAAGAAAATTCAAACCGAACGCTTCCGCCTTACACAAAAAATGATTGGCGAAAAAAGAACGGGCGGTCCGGGTGCTGTTCGTCCAGCCGAACCTAGCTGGCAGATTCTGTTGAGCTGTGGCGACCACGATCATAAAGACGGCCTCTATACTGTTGATGTACAAGAAGGAGAACTAAGCAACCAAAAAAACTAATCAAATGAAGAAAATTATCTATAGTCTTTCATCACTCTTACTGCTATTTGCAAGCGCAAATGCACAAGAGTCCGTTTACCCAGCCAAAGAGTACAAGGGTAAACTCTATATCACCAATGGAACCGTGCATATTGGCAATGGTACCGTACTTGAAAACGCCACCGTAGAAGTGAATAATGGTAAGATCGTAAAAGTGGCCACCAATATTACTGTATCTGGAAGCGAGGCTAAAATATTTGACGCCAAAGGAAAGCACGTATATCCAGGATTAATCTTGGCAAACTCCGACCTTGGCTTAACAGAAATAAGTTCCGGTGTGCGCGCTAGTAATGACGTACAAGAATTGGGTGATTATAATCCCGATGTGCGCTCTATCACTGCATACAATGCAGATTCAAGGGTAATCAATGTTCTGAAGAGTAACGGCATTTTATTGTCGAGTGTGGTTCCTGAAGGCGGTTTAATTACGGGCACTTCTAGTGTGGTTCAACTGGACGCATGGAACTGGGAAGACGCGGCCTATAAAATGGATGCAGGTATTCACCTAACCATACCTAGCTTTATTCAACGCTTTGGTAGAAGAGGCGGCGGAGGCGGATTTCCAGGAGGTTTTGGTGGAGGCGCTCCAGCAGATCCAGCAAAAGCCGCTTTGGATAAAGTGAATGAAGTGAAAAATTTCTTCAAAGAAGCCAAGGGCTATTTACAAGAAACCACACATACCAATACCAACCTGAAATTTGAAGCGGTAAAGGGATTGTTCGACCAGAAACAAAAATTGTATGTGCATGGCGATCAAGTAAAACAAATGTTGATAGCCATCGACTTTGTAAAAGAATTTGGATTTGACGTAGTGGTAGTGGGCGGTAGCGAAAGCTATCAGATTGCCGATTTGTTGAAGGCCAATAATATTGCAGTGATTCTTGGTGAAGAACACGCACTGCCTTCAACAGAAGACGACGATATTGACCAACCTTACAAAACACCCGCGGTTTTACAAAAAGCCGGTGTCTTGTTTGCACTAAACGATGGTTCGTCTAGCGCTCGCTATAGAAACCTGTCATATAATGCAGGTACTGCTGCTACTTATGGTTTAACCAAAGAGGAGGCACTTACGGCTATAACATTGAGTCCCGCTAAAATTCTAGGAATAGCCGACAGAACCGGTTCTTTGGAAGTTGGAAAAGACGCCAATATTGTGGTGAGTAATGGTGACATCTTAGATATGAAATCTAGTACCGTAATTGCTGCGTTTATTCAAGGAAGAAGTGTAAGTTTAGAGAGCAAACAAACCCAACTGTACGAAAGATATCAATTGAAATACGGCATTAAATAAGGAATCAACAACATTAGAATGGTTCAAACCCACATGAACTACCCTATTAAAAAGCCCCACATCTTGTGGGGTTTTTTAATTTAGACAGGAAATAATCTACCTTAGCCAAATGTCAAAAAAACTATTTCTACTAGATGCTTTTGCGCTCATCTATCGTGCATACTATGCCCTGATTAGGAATCCCAGAATTACAACTAAGGGAATGAATACGAATGCACAGTTTGGCTTTACCAGCACCCTATTCGACCTTATCAACAAAGAAAAGCCAACACATTTAGCCGTTTGTTTTGATACTCAGGCACCCACCGAAAGGCATATTGATTTTGCGGCTTATAAAGCAAATAGACAAGAGACACCGGAAGACCTGCTGGCTTCGGTTCCAGACATCAAAAGGATCATCCGCGGATTCAATATTCCTGTTGTTGAACTAGACGGTTTTGAAGCAGACGACGTGATTGGAACCCTTGCCTGGAAAGCGGCCGACGCAGGTTATGAAGTATATATGGTAACGCCAGATAAAGACTATGGTCAGTTGTTGATACACCCAAATGTGTTTATTTATAAGCCACCGTTTATGGGTAATCCACATGAGATCTTAACCGCTGCAAAGATCTGTGCCAAATGGGATATTCAACGCGTTGAACAAGTAGTAGACATGTTGGGCATGATGGGCGATGCCGTAGATAATATTCCCGGCATACCCGGCATTGGTGAGAAAACGGCGGCTAAATTGTTGAAAGAATTTGATACCCTAGAAAATGTATTGGATAATGCAGATAGTCTAAAGGGTTCAATGGGAGAAAAAGTGCGCAACGGAAAAGAGATGGCCATCATGAGCAAAAAATTAGCCACCATTATTACCGATGTGCCCGTGGAATTTCATGAAGAAAATTTCCGACTCAAAGAATGGAATAACGAAGAACTAGTAGCGGTGTTTACAGAACTTGAATTTAAAACACTGGGCAAAAGAATTTTGGGCGATGCGTTCAATGCCTTTCAATCAATACCCCAAGCTGGTCAAATGGATTTGTTTGGCAATCCAGTAGTACCACTGGAGAAAAAAGAAAAACTAAACAATTTAAAAGAAGCCCTACAAGAAGACGGTGGTAGTGTTGGTTTGCAAGCAGATAAAAACATACACAATACCCCGCACCATTATCAACTGATTCAAGGCAAAGACGACATTGATGCATTGATTCGTAGACTCATGAATGAAAGAGAAATCTGTTTTGATACGGAGACCACCAATATTGACGCAAACGAAGCAACGTTGGTGGGAATGAGTTTTTCCGTGATAAAAGGAGAAGGTTATTATATTCCTTTTAGCGATAAAAGAGACACCGTATTAGAATTATTGCAAAAGTTTCATCCCCTATTTAATAGAAGCGATGTTACTTGGGTGGGACAAAATATTAAATACGATTTGTTGGTCTTAAAATGGTATGGTGTTGAACCAAAAGGG
>JANOYH010000138.1:0-2104 GCA_031428775.1 Bacteroidota bacterium | reverse complement strand
ACAACTTCCTGCTCCATTGCTGAAAGAATGATGATAGGAATTTTTCTATTTAGTTTCTGACGAACCATACTTACAATTTCCAATCCAGATGCAAAAGGCATCATCAAATCAGTAATAATCATATCTGGTCGCTCCTTAATAATTTCTTTCATCGTTTCTCTTCCATCTGCAGTGGCTATAACATCATAACCTTCTTTTTTTAATTTAAGTTCAATAGTTTTAAGCAACATAGCATCATCTTCAGCAACAAGAATCTTCATATAGAATATTGAATATATGTATTTAAATATAACTGATTTTTAGCTTCATGCCAAGCCAGATTTAATGATATCTATTTCAGCACGCATTTGAAATTCCAAAATCCTATAATTACCTAAAAAACTAGCCACAAGCGCTTCAATTAAGGTCATGTTTTCATTCAATGTAGCAGCAGATTCCAAATTATCTAAAATGACTACCATTTTACCAGCTCTCAACATAGAAAATGACCCCTTTAGTTTATGTGCTTTTTTAATGATATTTGGATAATCTATACTTTGTACAAAACTTGCTAACTCAGTCAAATCCTTCGGTGTATTTATTAAAAAGAAATCCAATACAATTAATAAGCTTTTCTTATCCCCTAATTCACCCAATAAGGCAGTATTGAAAAGTATTTCTGAGTCATTCTCGGTATTTTCATTCTCTTCCATAATGTTCACAAAGTAAGCGAATTCTATTTATTGAAATTGATACACTTTTACCCAATCAACATATAGGATGCCTGTTTCAATCAATGCAGGATTGTAACTAGGAAAAAAACCTCCACCAACTGCAAGATTTAAAACAATATGCTCCGACTTTCCAAAGAGATTGGGAATATGTTTGCCACTTTTTTTAGATTCAACCAATTTGCCATCCAAATATGAATTTAACTCAGTTTCACTCCATTCCATTTCATATACGTGAAAACAACTACTTAAGTTTGAAACTGTTTTGATTGTAGCCGTATTATCTTCTTGATAAATGACACCGGGAATATCACCATAATAATAATTGGTTAGATATTCAAATACATTTGACCCTCTCGCTTCTACAAAATCTATTTCGCCTTGTGTTGGCCAAGGATCACCATAGGCCCAAAATGCAGGCCACATACCGTATCCAACAGGCAGTTTTAATCGGGCAATGAATTTTACTTTTTTATTGTTTGTATTTGCAGAAAAGGAAGACTTACTCTCAATCCTACCAGAACTATAACTAAAATCTTTTAAAGCCGGATTATTAGGTAATGTGGCACCGCTAACCTTTTCTTTTTTAGCATGTATTTCCAGTATCCCATTGAGTAGGAGTAGATTCTGCGACTGGTATAATTGCAATTCATTGTTATAGGCTCCTGCATTCCAAATATTCCATTTATTGAGATCAGCATTAAATTGGTCTTCGAAAGATTTTTTCCAACCTTTTAATAAAAGTGACGATTCATCAAAAACATAGTCACATCCTAATTGTGTAGAATCAATGATTGGTGCTGCAATAGGTTCCTGTTTGCATTGAGTGAAAGAAACACCCATAAAGCAATACACAAACAGGCCAAGGAAATACACCCCTTTTGATTTATTAAACCTTATGGTATTTTGAAAGATTGATATAATCAACAACTTTTTAGCAAATCTACTGTACAAATTGCATTTCTAAGATGATAAAAATCGTTTTTCCCCGTCCGTTGTATTATTATTTTTGTTCTTCCCTGATGTATAGCAGTTAGCAAAATTAGTTCGGTAACATTAGTTACAATATTTGACACGACTTAATCTTTCTTTTGCAACATCATTTTAATTGTTAACTTATGAAGTACCTTATTATTGGAGCAGTTGCAGGAGGAGCCAGTGCTGCTGCAAGACTTAGAAGACTAGATGAAAAAGCAGCCATCGTTATTTTCGAAAAAGGAGCCTATATTTCTTATGCCAACTGTGGTTTGCCTTATTATATTGGGGAGGTCATCAAAGACAGAAATAAACTTTTTGTTCAAACAGCTGCATCCTTTAATCAAAGATTTAATATAGACGTTCGTATAAATACTGAAGTCATTAACATTGATACTATAACAAAAACTGTGAGAGCC
>JANOYH010000137.1:0-8195 GCA_031428775.1 Bacteroidota bacterium | reverse complement strand
GGTGGCGGTGACCGCCTCATAGGATGGAGTGCCGGTAAATACTACACTTCGCAGGACGTAAGTATTGTCGACTTCTTTCGGTTTGAAAGTTATTCTGAGCCTCAGGATAGCTCCGTCTTCTACCTGATCGAAACCAATGACGGACTAAAAGTAACATTAATGAATGCTTATGGCATTTATATAGATTCAATGATTTCAAAATCTGGCGTACGGAATTCGCTCCACTCTGTAGCAATGATTAAAGCGTCTGCTCCGGCCAAGCAACTGTATTGGTCGTTCGCATAGTTGACAATATGCCCAATTTGTGCTTGTACATTTGGCATGGCTTCCGGATCATACGCTGTTACAGATGCGCCGGCGGCTGTCAATGCTTTTATAATATATAAAGCTGGTGCTTCGCGAATATCATCGGTATTGGGTTTGAAAGCTAGTCCCCATAAAGCAAAATGCTTTCCCTTCAAATCACCTTTGAAATATTCTTTCACTTTAGGTATCAAATGAAGTTTTTGTAACTCATTCACTTCTTCCACAGCTTTTAGGATTTGGAAATTATAGCCTGCTTCTTTAGAGGATTTAATCAGTGCTTGCACGTCTTTTGGAAAACAGCTTCCGCCATATCCAATACCTGGGAATAAGAATCTTCTGCCAATTCTATCGTCACTACCAATGCCTCTTCTAACCATATCCACATCTGCACCAACCAATTCGCAAAGTTGTGCCACTTCATTCATGAAAGATATTTTTGTAGCTAGGAATGAGTTGGCTGCATACTTGGTTAATTCAGCCGATTTCTCATCCATATAAATCACTGGATTTCCTTGACGCACAAAGGGTGCATACAGATCACCCATTACTTTGCGTGCTCTCTCAGAATTAGCTCCTATGACTACCCTATCAGGCTTCATGAAATCTTCTACTGCAACACCTTCTCGCAAAAATTCAGGATTGCTTACCACATCAAATTCTCCTTTAAAATTTGCAGCAACAGCGGCCCTTACTTTTTCTGCTGTGCCAACAGGTACCGTACTCTTATCAACAATCACCATATAGTCAGTGAGAATCTTACCCAAATCATTTGCTACGCCGAGGATATATTTTAGATCGGCCGACCCATCTGCACCCGGAGGAGTTGGCAATGCTAAAAAGATAATCTCTGCATCTTTAATGCCTTCTTCCAAACTGGTGGTAAACTTTAATCGTCCCTCTTTGGTATTTCTAATAAATAGTTTTTCTAATCCTGGCTCATAAATGGTAATCTCACCATTTGATAATTTTTCAACTTTTTTAGCATCAATATCAATACAAGTAACTCTATTTCCTGTTTCTGCAAAACAGGTTCCTGATACAAGACCAACATAACCTGTGCCTACTACTGCAATTCGCATAACTATTTATTTAAGTAATCTAAAATATTCTCTGTAATATAAGAAAGTTGTGTTGAATCTAATTCTGTGTGTATGGGTAATGAAATCACTCTTTCCGTTAGCCAATCTGTAATTTGTAAATCAATTTTGGGTAATTGAAAGGCATCAAACATTTTCTGCCGATGTCCGGGTACCGGATAATAAATCATGGAAGGTATTTTCTTTTCTGCCAAGAAAGCATTCAAGCCATCTCGATCTACCCCATTCAACAATAGGGTATATTGATGATAAACGTGGTTGCTATAGCTGGCCACATAAGGAGTGGTAATTTTATCATTTCCTGCAAAAGCTGTTTGATAAAAATCAGCTGCTTCATTTCTAGCAACAATATAATTGTCTAGTTCTTTCAATTTTACATTTAAAATGGCAGCTTGTATAGAATCCAATCTTGAATTGCAGCCAACCATTTCGTGATAATAACGCGTTTGCTGTCCGTGATTGGCAATCATTTTCATTTTATGTGCCAAGTCCTTATCCTCCGTAAATATCGCTCCCCCGTCGCCATAAGCCCCAAGGTTTTTGCTTGGATAAAAAGAAGTGGTGCCGATGGTACCTATGGAGCCAGTTTTCTTTTTGCTACCATCTGAGAATATATAGTCGCAACCAATGGCTTGTGCATTGTCTTCTATCACATACAATCCAAATTCTTTTGCAATAGCCATAATTTCTTCCATTGGCGCTGCTTGCCCATATAAATGTACTGGCACAATGGCCTTTGTTTTTGAAGTAATGGCTTTTCTGATCGATTCCGGATCGATACAAAAAGTCTTAGGGTCAACCTCCACAAAAACAGGTTTTAATCTTAACAAAGCCACCACTTCTGTTGTAGCGATATAAGTAAAAGATGGTGTGATTACTTCATCCCCTGGTTGCAAATCCAGTGCCATCATGGCAATTTGTAATGCATCAGTGCCATTGGCACATGGTATGGTGTAAGATGCTCCTTGATAATTATTTAAATGGGCAGTGAAATCCTGCACAGCTTTACCATTGATATATGCCGCAGTATCCAGTACTTCGTGAATGGCTGCATCCACTTCTGTCTTAATTTTTAAATACTGGCTTTTGGTGTCAACCATTTGAATGGGCCGCATAATAACATTTGATTATTGAATGTACAAATCTAGCACAAAAAAAAGTCAAATGGGTATTAGCAACAGGCTGATTTTCTGCAAAAGCTGGTAATTAATGTGTTAATTTGTTATCTCAATTTATCTCTTGAAACTATTCTATCAATTATTCTTGTTTTTATACCCAATAGGTGCAAAACTCTTGTCGTTTTTTAATGAAAAAGCACAAAAATGGGTTGAAGGAAGAAAAGGGTTGATGGACCAAATTTGTCAGCAGTTTCAAACTCAGACTGCTCCTATTATTTGGATGCACTGTGCTTCTATGGGTGAATTTGAACAGGGGCGCCCATTGTTAGAGGCAATCAAACAACAACATCCAAATTATCAGGTATTCCTTAGTTTTTTTTCGCCATCGGGTTATGAAGTTTGCAAAAACTATGAAGGGGCAAATTATGTTAGTTACTTGCCAATGGATGGCGCAAAGAATGCCAAACGTTTTTTTGATGCAGTAAAACCTAGCTTAATCATTTTTGTAAAATATGAGTTCTGGCACTACTATAGCATTGAAGCCAACAAAAGAAATATTCCCATCTTACTCGTATCCGGAATATTTAGAAAAGAACAACTATTTTTTCAATGGTATGGCAACTTTTATAGAAATATCCTTCGCCAGTTTAGTTATCTTTTTGTACAAGACCTAGGCTCTGCAAAACTACTAGAGGGCATTGGGCTCGCCAACAAAACTGCTGTATGTGGCGATACTAGATTCGACAGGGTTATTAGCATTGCAGAAGCACATGAACCCATTGATTTGGTTGCAGATTTTTGCAAAGACCATCAAACAATCATAGCAGGCAGCACATGGTCGGAGGATGATGCAGAATTAAATCACTTTATCAATACACATCCTACACTTAGATGCATAGTTGCACCACACGAAATCATTCCAGAGCGATTAAACCAGTGTTTAAAATGCTACCACCATTCTATGCTCTATTCAGATTATGAAATGGCTATCAATGAACAATTGCCTCTTGCAAATGATTTACAAGTATTAATCATCAACAACTATGGCATGCTCACCAAACTATACCAGTATGCTCATATCTGTTTGGTGGGAGGAGGATTTGGTGGCGATGGCGTTCACAATGTATTAGAAGCAGCTGTTTATGGCAAACCTGTTGTAATTGGACCAGTTTACGATAAATATTTGGAGGCCGAAGAATTGGTTAACAATGGGGGTTGTATCAGTGTAGAAAATGCACTTGAATTAGAAGAAGTACTCAATGAATTACTTGATGATAGCAATGATACCTATCGAATTGCAGCTGAAATGGCCAAAACTTATGTATACCAAAAAGCGGGGGCCACAAAAAGTATTCTAGATCACATTGAAGCGAAGCGCCTCTTAACCAATTGATCAAAATGATCTACTGTTTCAGAACGGTCTTTCCATCCTAATTTCACTTTTAGTTCTCGTTGAATCCAATAATGCGCTTCTGGAAAAATGGAGAAACCATTGATGGTCTTCAAACTTCGCTCATACATCATTTCATCGCCTCTAAAAAGTTCGTTGATGAATAAATATCGATCATTGATACCTATGGCCTTTTTCAAGTCGCGGATATGTGATTCTTTGTAATTTTTCTGGATTTCAATAGTCTCAGGTTTCAACTGTTCATTGAGTGTTATTTCCGGAACTTCTAGTTCTAGATCAAATAACCAACCAGATTTTTCGTCTTTAATGGGCGACTTCCTATGCTTCATATGCAGTCTTGCATGCTGCTGCAATTCCAACCAAAGCGACTGGACTAGGGGCATCATTTTATCAAGATTTGGCTCCTGAATAAATTGTTCTTTCAGATTATCAATTAGTGTACCTACTCTTTCCATTGTATGTAATACATTTGGGGGGTTAAAACACCAGTCAAGCTTGTTAATAACGTATTTAATCATTATTTATTATATAGATGTTTATAGAACCAAATATTTCAGGAGAAAGAAGGGGATGGATTGAAGTGATTTGTGGCAGCATGTTCAGCGGAAAGACTGAAGAGTTAATCAGGCGATTAAAAAGAGCAAAAATCGCTCATTTAAAAGTGGAAATTTTCAAACCTGCTATTGATATCCGATACGACGAAACTAAAGTGGTGAGTCACGACTCCAATGCCATACAATCTACCCCGATTGACAATTCACAAACCATTTTACTCATGGCTGAAGGCGTAGACGTTGTAGGCATTGATGAAGCACAGTTTTTTGACGATCAGATCATGTACGTCTGCGAAACCCTTGCTCGGAAAGGCACTCGTGTAATTGTAGCGGGACTTGATATGGATTACCTTGGCAATCCATTTGGACAAATGCCCAACCTGCTAGCGGTTGCTGATTATATCACTAAATTGCATGCCATCTGCGTTAAGTGCGGAAACATTGCTAATACCTCTTATCGATTAAAAGCAGAAGGACCACAGGTATTACTTGGAGAAAAAGACGTGTATGAACCCCGATGTCGTAAATGCGCTCATGAGTAAACAACACCCCATAATTACACTGATCAGAAAGGACCTACTGTTGGAAATGCGACAGCAGTACACTTTATATGGCATCTTCCTATATGTGGCATCCACTATTTTTGTGGTGTATTTGTCAATGGGACAGCCAGAAGACAGGGTATGGAATGGTTTGTTCTGGGTAATCCAATTGTTTGTATGTGTGAATGCAGTAGCCAAAAGTTTTTTAGCGGAAAATAGAGGGCGGATGTTGTATTTCTATTCCATAGCGGGAGCTAGAGACTTTGTTTTATCAAAATTAATATTCAATGCCATTCTCATGTTGGTGATGAGCGTAATAAGCTTGGCTATCTTTTCGGTATTGCTGGGTAATCCATTAGAATATGGCTGGAAATTTTTAGGCATCACTTGTCTAGGAGGAATCAGCATCAGTTTGGTCTTTACTTTTCTTGCCGCCATTGCAGCAAAAGCACAACAGCAAGCAGCCTTGATGGCCATCATGGGATTCCCCATTATTATTCCGCAACTATTACTCTTAATGAAAATCTCTACTGCCGCATTTTCGGCCGTTGTGCAAGCGGGCTGGTGGGAAATGGTATTGATGCTAGGTGGACTAGACATCTTAGTCATAGCACTAGCCGTAATCCTCTTTCCTTTTTTGTGGAAAGACTAAAAGCGAAGGTGCCTAACAGTTTGAGCCTTATTGATCAGTTGTTTCAATGAGTCAATACCAATCTTTAAATGTTTTTCAACATATTCTGCTGTGACCAATTTATCACTTTCTTCCGTCTTAACACCATCTGGAATCATGGGCTGATCACTTACTAATAATAAAGCACCTGTGGGGATTTTATTGTAAAAACCTACTGTAAAAATGGTAGCCGTTTCCATATCAATGGCATAAGCCCTCACTTTGGTAAGGTATTCTTTAAATGCTTCATCATGCTCCCATACCCTTCTATTGGTAGTGTAAACGGTACCTGTCCAGTAATCCACTTGATAATCTCTAATAGTCGTTGAAATGGCTTTCTGCAAAGCAAATGCCGGCATTGCGGGTACTTCTGGTGGGAAATAGTCGTTTGAAGTACCCTCGCCTCTAATTGCTGCAATGGGCAGAATTAGGTCGCCTAATTTATTCCTACGTTTTAACCCTCCACACTTGCCCAAAAATAAAACAGCTTCTGGTTCTATAGAGGTTAGTAAGTCCATGATAGTAGCAGCTCCAGGGCTACCCATTCCAAAATTAATAATAGTGATACCATCTGCAGTTGCACATTGCATGGGTCTATCTAAACCTACAACGGGTACATTATGCCATTTAGCAAACATGTGTACGTAGTTACTAAAATTGGTAAGCAGGATGAATTTTCCGAAATTTTCAAGTATTTCACCCGTATATCTTGGTAACCAGTTATTGACAATCTCTGCTTTTGTTTTCATAGTAATCATTTAAGTTGTTTTCAAAACTATCTTTGAAAACAAGTAGTTGCTAAATTACAAAAAAGCGCACTGTAAACCTATCTTATGATTCAAATAAAATTCCCCGACCATTCTTTCAAAATAAAAGAAATGGAAGGCAAGGAATGTATCTGGGACGAATTCAGAAAACAATGGATTAAATTAACACCAGAAGAATGGGTTCGACAAAATTTGCTACAATATTTCACTCAAGAACTGGGTATTCCTGCGTCTTTGATTGCAGTTGAAAAAGAAATACGACTTGGAGAACTTAAAAAGCGTTTTGATATACTTGTCTACAAAGACAGCAAACCTTGGATGATGGTGGAATGCAAGGAAATGGACACGCCAATCAATGAATCGGTGCTAAAACAGGTTTTGAACTATAATATTTCTTTAAGCGTGCAATACATTGTGGTAACAAACGGTAAAAGTCATTTTGCTTTTGAATTAAAAAATGAAAAAATCATTGAACTAAGTTCCATACCAAAATTTTAATTATTAAGCGCTTTTATCAATTAAGATGCCGTTCTAAGAAATCAGAACGGCATCTTAATTGATAAAAATTTCTGGAACCGGCTATGGGAAAATGCCTAACTCGGTATAACTGATGGCTACTTTATTGATGGCACTAACATAGGCTGCGGTGCGCATATCTGGAATTTCTGGATTAGACAACCAGATTTCCATGATTTCTCTAGTTGCATTGATCATTGTTTCTTCCAAGCCACTATGTACTAAATCAACTTCTTCAGCACCGTGCAAAATGAATTCTTTTTCTTTCTCACTAACACTTTTCCCTGTGAGTCCTTCAATTTGACTAAGGATATGAGCGTTCATATTTTCTGTAAATCTTTTCTCCATCCTACCATATCTAACATGGCTCAGATTTTTCAACCACTCAAAATAAGAAACGGTAACACCCCCTGCATTCAGGTACATATCCGGTATTACTAAAATTCCTTTTGCAACAAAGAGTTCATCTGCTTCAGGAGTTAAAGGACCGTTTGCGGCTTCGCCAATTATTTTTGCTTTTACCCTTGGCGCATTTTCTTGATCAATCACGTTTTCTAATGCTGCTGGGATTAAAATATCGCATTCCAATTCCAATGCATCCGTATTTTTAGCAAGATTGGTTGCACCAGGGAAATTCAAAATGCTTCCTGTTGCTTTTTTATGTGCAAATAATTCTTCTTCATTCAAACCATCTGCCTTATAAATAGAACCATCGTGCTCTGCTATAGATATTATGATGGCTCCGTGTTCACGGAAAAATTTAGCGGTATAAAAACCCACATTACCTAAACCTTGAACCACTATGCGCTTTCCTTCAACACCAATTGGTAAACCCAATTTAGACATGATATCAGGCATATTACAAACCTCTCTGATTCCGAAGAAAACACCCAATCCAGTAGCCTCTTTTCTTCCCCTAACGCCACCTTGAGTGATGGGCTTACCAGTTACACAACCGGCGCTATCAATATCGCCTGGCTTCAACGACTGATAAGTATCTACGATCCAAGCCATTTCTCTTTCACCAGTTCCATAATCAGGCGCAGGAACGTCAATGCCTGGACCAATGAAATTCTTTTTTACCAATTCAGCAGTATAACGGCGAGTGATTTTTTCCAGCTCGTAAACAGAATATTTGCGGGGATTGATTTTTAATCCGCCCTTGCCACCACCAAACGGTACGTTTACAATGGCGCATTTATAAGTCATCAGGG
>JANOYH010000136.1:0-7168 GCA_031428775.1 Bacteroidota bacterium | reverse complement strand
TGGAGTGGTTCTATGTTTGAATATCTGATGCCATTATTAATTATGCCAAGTTTTGAAAATACCTTACTGGATCAAACATACAAATCAGCAGTAGAATGGCAAATCAGGTATGGCAAAAAAACGGGCAAACCATGGGGAATTTCAGAATCAGGTTATAATATGATCAATGTTAATTCAGAATTTCAATATAGAGCATTTGGCGTTCCTGGTCTAGGATTGAAAAGAGGTTTAGAAGAAGATTCAGTTATTGCTCCTTATGCAACAGCTCTTGCATTGATGATTGCACCAAAATATGCCTGCGAAAATCTTCAACTACTACATGAAAATGGATTCGCCGGGAAATATGGTTTTTACGAGGCGATTGACTATTCTCCATCACGTTTGCAAAGAGGAAAATCTTCTTCAATCGTATATTCATTCATGGCACATCACCAAGGAATGACCTTACTTTCTTTGGCTTATTTACTACTCGACAAACCATTGCAAAAATTATTTGTTGCAGAGCCCCAGTTTAAAGCCATTCAACTTTTGTTACAGGAACGCATTCCAAAGGCAACCATTTTCCATACACATACTACCGATATAGCTGATATCGATTATGTAGAAATCGTAAATGAAACAAGAATTATCACTACCCCAAATACTTTACTGCCAGAAATACAACTCATTTCAAATGGTAAATACCATGTGATGATTACGAATGCAGGTGGTGGTTATAGCCGTTGGAAAAATCTTTCCATTACAAGATGGAGAGAAGATAGTACCTGTGACAACTGGGGCAGTTTTTGCTATATACAGGATTATAAAACTGGCGAATTTTGGTCTAACACAAATCAACCAACAGGCATTAAAGGAGAAAAATATGAGGCCGTATTTTCACAAGGAAGAGCCATTTTCCAAACAAAAAATAACAAAATTGAAACGCATACAGAAATCGTAGTATCGCCAGAAGACGACATTGAAATGCGAAGAATGCAAATTACCAATAATTCCAATATTCGTAGAACGCTTGTTCTCACAAGCTATTTAGAATTAGTACTTGCGCCTGCGGCTTCAGAATTAATACAACCCATTTTCAGTAACCTTTTTATGCAAACTGAGATCCACCCTGTACAACATGCCATTCGTTGCACAAGAAGACCTCGTTCAGCGAATGAGCAATCTCCTTCCATGTTTCATTTAATGACAGTAGAAGGGAAAAATTTTGAAGAAATATCCTATGAAACCGACAGATTGAAATTTATAGGCAGAGGAAATACTACAACGAATCCTTTAGCCATGATGAATGTTGGCCAACTATCAGGCAGTTATGGTTCAGTGTTAGATCCAATAGCTGCAATCCGTTATCGAATCACATTAAATCCTGGTGAAAAAGTTACCGTTGATATGATTACTGGCGTTGCAGAAACGGATTTAGAGTGTATGGCATTGATTAATAAATACCAAGACAATAAACCCCACAAAGACCGCGTATTTGAAATGGCTTGGACACATAGTCAAGTTGTACTTAGGCAAATCAATGCGTCAGAAGCCGATGCACAATTATATGAAATTTTAGCAGGCTCAATCCTATTTACCAATGCTGCACTTAGGGCAGAACCTTCTATTTTAAAAAATAATCACAGGCAACAGCCTGGGTTATGGGGTTATTCAATTTCAGGCGACTTGCCCATTATTCTTTTAAAAATGGAAATGCAAGAGAACCTTCAATTGGTAAAACAAATGATACAAGCACATCATTATTGGCGCATGAAGGGGCTTTCGGTTGATTTAGTAATCTGGAACGAAGAACACAATGGTTATAGACAAGTTTTTCAGAATGATATTGAATCCTTAATCCCATATGAATTAAAAGATCGACCAGGGGGTATTTTTATTAGGGCATCTGATCAAATATCCATCGAAGACAGAATTTTGTTTGAAACCGTTGCTCGCATTATCCTTTCTGACAATGATGGCTTATTAATTGATCAAGTAAAAAAGAAACAGCTTACAAAACCTGCAATACCCTATATTATTCCTTTGGATTCGTATGCTCCATTACAAACATCCTTACAATTGCCAGATGACCTTAATTTTTTTAATGGAATTGGTGGTTTCTCCACAAAAGGCGACGAATATATTATTGGCATCAATGCAAAATTAAAAACACCTGCCCCCTGGGTAAATGTAATTGCCAATCCAGATTTTGGAACAGTCATATCCGAAAGTGGCTCCTCCTATACTTGGGTAGAAAATGCGCATGAATTAAGACTTACTCCTTGGAATAATGACCCTGTAAGTGATACAAGTGGTGAAGCCTATTATCTTAGGGATGAAGATACCGGACAGTTCTGGTCAACCTCACTTTTACCTACAGGCGGTGATTCATTGTATGTAACACATCATGGATTTGGCTATAGCATTTTTAAACATACGGAAGACGGAATTGATTCGGAGATGACTGTATTTGTTGATGTAGAAATAGCCATTAAATTTATTGTTATAAAAATAGTGAACAAATCGGGTAGACCTAGAAAGTTATCCGCTACAGGTTATATTGAATGGGTACTAGGAGATAATAGAGTAAAAACTGCCATGCAGATCAATACTGCACTTGATCCTGAAAGCGGGGCCATTTTTGCGAAAAATTCCTATAATACTGAATTCTCAGAAAGAGTTGCATTTTTTGACGTTGACTATTTAGTTAAAACTTTTACTGCAGATAGAGCTGAATTTATTGGCAGGAACGGAACATTAAAAAACCCAGATGCCATGTCAAGAATAAGGCTTTCGGGTAAACTTGGCTATGCCCTTGATCCTTGCGCTGCTATACAGGTTCCATTTGATTTGGTTGATGGTGAAGAACAAGAAATTATTTTCAGACTTGGTGTTGGCAAAAACGGATCAAATGCAAGCACTATCGCAAAACAATTTAGGGGTAGTATCGCTGCAAAAGATGCATTTGAAAAAGTGAAAAAATATTGGAATAAAACCATAGGCGCTGTACAAGTTGAAACACCTGATGCAGCACTAAATTTACTAACCAATGGCTGGCTTACTTATCAAACTTTATCGTCTAGAATTTGGGGACGCAGCGGATTCTATCAATCCGGTGGCGCATATGGTTTTAGAGATCAATTACAAGATGTATTGTCGTTACTGCACACTGCTCCTACAATTGCACGCAAACAAATCTTACTATGTGCATCTCACCAATTTAAAGAAGGCGATGTTCAACACTGGTGGCACCCCCCTATTGGACGGGGCGTTCGCACTCGAATCTCTGATGATTTTCTTTGGCTACCTTATGTTACCTCAAAGTATATTTTACATACAGGTGATACTGGGATTTTAAATGAAACTGTTGCCTTTATCGAAGGCCGTCCACTTAACATTGAAGAAGAATCTTATTTCGACTTACCCATCATTTCAAATGCATCTGCCTCTTTGTATGAACACTGCGTGCGTTCCATCAAACAAGGTTTGAAATTTGGAAAACATGGTATTCCGTTAATTGGTACGGGTGATTGGAATGATGGCTTTGACAAAGTAGGAAATCATGGTATTGGAGAAAGTGTTTGGATGGGATTCTTTTTATATGAGATATTGATTCAGTTTATAGAAACTGCTATTAAATTTAATGACCAAGGTTTTGCAGATGTATGCAAACAACAGGCAAAACAAATCAAAGAAAATATTAACAAACATGCATGGGACGGGGAATGGTACAAGCGTGCTTGGTTCGATAATGGTAAAGCACTCGGTTCAAATGAAAATGAAGAATGCAAGATTGATTCAATTGCGCAAAGCTGGTCGGTATTGTCAGGAGCAGGTGATGAAAATCGCTCAAAAACGGCTATCCAGTCGGCTTATATCAATCTAGTACAAAAAGATATTGGCATTATTAAATTATTAACGCCATCGTTTGACAAGTCTGATCTCAATCCTGGATACATTAAAGGTTATCTCCCAGGAATAAGAGAGAATGGCGGACAATATACGCATGCAGCAATCTGGCTGATTATGGCTTACGCTAAACTAAATAATAATGAACGTGTATGGGAATTACTACAAATGATCAATCCAATAAACCATGGAAAAAGTCCAGAAGATATACAACGCTATAAAGTGGAACCCTATGTGATTGCAGCAGATGTATATTCCAGTAAACAAAATGCGGGTCGAGGTGGATGGACATGGTACACAGGATCTGCGGGTTGGATGAATCAACTAATTCTAGAATCCTTTCTTGGCTTGCACAAAGAGGGCAACACATTAACGATTAATCCTTGTATTCCTGAGTCATGGAATTCCTTTAAAGTGCACTATAGATTTATCAATACAGTTTACCATATTGTAGTTTCTAAAAAAGAAATGTTAGAAGCTGTATCACTAATCATTGATGACATATTGCAAGAAAATAATGTAATTCAATTAAAAGATGATGAAATCGTTCACAACATAGCAATAAGTATAGGCATTAAAAAGAAATCAATAGCACTCATTGAGTATGCAGATTTACCAGAAAAATCTAACTTTTAAAGCAAGAGTCTATTGTTAAAACTTAACTATTTATCAATCATATAAAGGTTTCAGAAATGATTTGAATGATTCGTAATAAAAAAATACTTCTCCTTGAAAACCATACTTCCTGTTTAATGATAACATTTGTTGGAGCATTATTGAATCAACTCTATAACCGTTGCCAAGTGAAGTAAGAATACCTGGGAAAACTTTATGCTTTAAAGATGCAGGAACTTGTGAAGAAAGCTCATTTAAAACATTTTCATACGCGTCAATTTTATATCGATACAATTGAGGAATGATAAAATCGGCATATCCTTCATTCAACCATGTTGGCCAATCTTGCAAATACTGCTCTTTACTCCATGGATAAATACTTGGCGCCCATGAAACGATACAAGTTGGCCTTTGCTTTTTAACAGATTGATATAACATTTTTCCAAAAGCACTTATTTTATTGGCTTTCCACTGAATAAAATCAGGCTCCTTAGCATTTAACGAAGGGCGATTACCAGCAAATTCACTTTTATATAGGTTAATTGTATATTCATCATAACCTCCTTCTGCAGGCATAGCAGGTAATCGGTCATCACCTTGTATACCATCAACTTGATAGTTTGCAACAACTTCCAATATTAGTTTCTGAAGAAAGGATTGAACTTCAGGATGCATACCATTCCACCAGAAAAAATCATTCTTTTTTAAAAGTCCTCCCTTGCTATTTTTCCCAACCCAAGAGGGATATTTTTCAAGCCAACTATTCGCCGAACTGTCTTTATAGGCATATGCTGCTCCAAATTCAAACCATGCATGTACCCTTAAGCCAAGTTTATGCCCTTCTGTTACAAAAGCTTTTAAAGGATCGAAATTTTTATAAACAGCAGATTGCTCTTTCCCAATATATTGTTTCAAGACCTGACTTGGATACATTGTAACACCACCGTTCCATACAACAACAAAAATATCAGTAAGTCCATTTTTCTTACAATTCAAAACAGCTTTCCTTACATTTTCTGGGTTACGCATCGCATCACTAGCTACATTGGTGATCCAAGTGCCCTTGATGATTAAATGATGATTGTCCTGTGCTTTAGAAAAGAAAAAAGAGAAACACAACCAAAAGAATAAACAGACCTTTTTCATAAAATTATCGAATTGTTTTGTACTCCATATAACGATTATACAAATGATGTGCTTGTATATAAGCAGATTGAGGACTCATAAAATGACTGAACTCAAATGTAATAGCCTTGTCATATCCTGCTCTTTTTGCTGCCTCCAATTTTAGTTTCAATTTTTCAAACTTAATAGGGAGAAATTTAATCGGCATATCTCTATCAAAAGATTCTGCATTTGTCCAGCATTGCAAATGATACTTATCTGCTAATATCTTATTGACACTAAAAAATTGGTCTAATTCATGATAATCGATATGCCCATCTTGAAATGCAACTGCATCTATTGATTGGTGAATACCATCAAATATTTCATCCCATTCTTCTTCGTGTTCTTTAACTGAAATAGCCTCTTCTTTTGTAAGTGAACTAGTTGAAGCCAATACTGCTTTTTTCCCTTCCATCCATGGAGAAATCAATACGGGAAGCTGATCACTAATTTGTTTACACATAGTACCCAAACTGCTAAAAGCATCAATGGCGCCTTTAGTTTTTCTGCTTATTTCAGTACTTAAATACCAGCCTTTAAATGCTTTTCGGTGTCCATATAATTCCCAAACTTCTTCTATAACATACTTATTGGCATCTATCTCAATAGACAAGTCGCCGGTATCCCAATAATGACCACTGTCATATAAACCAAAATACAACTTCATTCCATATCGCTCTGAGAGTGTCAAGTATAAATCAATCAAATCGAGGGGTGGTGTATAACATCCGTATTTATTGATTAAATAAATAGAAGGATAAGTTATGAATTTTCTGTAGCCACTTCTAATTACTATAACGGTATCTATGCCTGCAGCTTTCATGTGTTGAAAATCATTTTCCCATTCAACAGGTCCCCAGTTTTGGTGAGGGATATCATGACTTATTTCGTCAATAAAAGTGCCAGTAATTAACATAACTACATCAATTTATAATCTATTAAAACCTCTTTCCAAAGCATATAGCCAGCTCCGTTTAAATGTAACCCATCGTAAGTGAATTGTTTGCTTAATTTGTTATTTTCATCTAAGAAACGGGGATATAAATTTACAAAGAAGAGATGCTCTTTCGCACAAAAGTTTTGGAGTTGCTCATTCACATATTGAATATGTTTGTCATTATTTTGATATCCCATAAACTCAGGAAATTCATTATTAGTAGGCAAGATGCTTTGTAAAATGATTTTTGTTTTTGGAGATTCATGCTGTATAATTTCTACTATTCGTTGAATATTAATGACTAAGATGTTATCTGGTATTTTTTTGGCCAAATCATTAATCCCAATCATTAAAAAAATCATTTCTGGTTTTGAATCTACAATTTCATCTAGACGAGCTATCACCCCAAAAGTATTATCGGTACTAATCCCCCTATTTTTAACATGCATATTTCCAAATAATTCACCCCATTCAGCAATATCAGTAATACTGTCACCTAAAAATATTATCTCATGCTCCGAATTAGGTAAAGACTTGAACTGGGTTACCTTGTGTGTATAA
>JANOYH010000135.1:0-22908 GCA_031428775.1 Bacteroidota bacterium | reverse complement strand
GGGCTGGATATTCATCCGGGCCCCTTTTTTATACTATCCAGAGATGCTTAAAAAAACAACTTCAATATTTTTGAAAAGGGAAAAGACATGTTAGTCTGGGTGAAAATGGTCGTATACTATTTTTGCTTTTTGCGGTCCAATTTCTTTAACCAAATCAGCTTCTGAAAGCTCCCTGATATTTTTCACAGAACGAAATGATTTTAATAATTGATCGGTTGTTTGTTTTCCAATTCCTTTAATGGTTTCTAGTTCATTTTTGAAGGTTCCTTTGGAACGTTTGTTTCTATGAAAACTAATCCCAAATCTGTGAACCTCGTCCCGAATTCTTCTTACTAGTTTTAAGCTTTCACTATCGTAGGGTAACTTAATGGATTCAGTATCGCCCGGGAAAAATATTTCTTCTACATTTTTAGCAAGACCAACAACAGTAGTTTTGCCTTGCAGGCCTAATAGACTTATGCTCTCCATAGCGGCACTCAATTGTCCTTTGCCACCATCAATGATGATTAGTTGTGGAATGGGCAAGGATTCGTCTAAAACGCGCTTATACCTACGATAAACAACTTCAGTCATGGTAGCAAAATCATTGATACCCGCAACTGTTTTAACGTTATAGTGTCGATAGTCTTCTTTATTAGGCATGCCATCTTTAAAACAAACCATTGCTGAAACTGGAAAGCTGCCTTGGAAATTGCTATTATCAAAACATTCAATATGCGTAGGTACTTCAGACAGTTTTAAATCATCTTGTAATTGATAGAGTACTTGTTTAAACTCAAAATCAGTTTTCCCTTCTAAGTGTAAAATTTGTTTTCGCTGCAGGGCCTCTTTGAAATACAATACATTTTTTTCAGAGAGTTCAAGTAATTTCTTTTTATCACCTGCTTTGGGAATGGTCATTAATACAGTGGGATCAGGGTAATCAATTTTGTAAGGCAGAACAATTTCATTAGAGAGACTATTGAAAGTAGAACGTAAGTTAGCGATAGCAAATGCAAGTACTTCTTCATCACTCTCAGCTAATTTTGTTTCTAGCGGCACAGTATGTGTTTGAACAATTGTACCGTTTTGTACCATCAAATAATTCACATAAGCCCATTGAGCTTCGCGCAGTAAGGTGAATACATCTATGTTATGTAAATGCTTACTTACTATCACAGAAGTAGCACTATAAGATTCTAAGTGGTCAATTTTTTTCTTGATCAAATCGGCTTTTTCAAAAGACATATCCCCAGCAGCCAATTGCATTTCTTTGGTAAAATGAGCAATCACTGGGCCAAGATTCCCTTTCAACAGATTACGCATTTGCTGCAATCCATCGTTATAATCAATGGCGTCTTGAAAGCCAACACAAGGCCCTTTACAATTGCCTAGATGGTATTCCAGACACACTTTAAATTTCCCCTTCTTGATATTGTTTTCTGAAAGTGGAAGCTTACATGTTCTTAAGGGAATATATTGTCTGATAAAAGAAATCAAGTCGCGCACTTTGCCCGCAGATGTAAATGGACCAAGGTATTCCGAGCCGTCATTGTTTTTGTTTCTAGTTAAAAAAATTCTAGGGAAGGGTTCCTTTTTGATAACGATAAAGGGGTATGTTTTATCATCTTTAAGATTAATATTATACCTAGGTTGATATTCTTTGATTAAGGAATTCTCTAATAAAAATGCGTCCTGTTCTGAATCAACAATGGTAAATTGTATTTGTTGAATGCGTTGAACTAATTCATGGGTTTTATAAGTTGTGAAAGTTTTTGAAAAATACGATCCAACCCTTTTTCTTAAATTTTTTGCTTTTCCAACATATAATAAAATGCCCTCGCCATCATAATATTTATAGATGCCGGGGTGGAGAGGAATGGTCAGTGAAATTTTTTGAAATTCTATAGCCGTCATTCGTGCTTGCTATTTTTTTTCTGCCAAGTTACCTGAATGATTTCATTACTGTTAAATCCTGTATTGGTTTTAGTACTAGTTGTAATTTGAAAACTTTTGTTTGCGGTCCAATTATGGTGTTGTAAAATACTGCTATCTCCATTTACACGTTGTGATAGGATAAATAATCTTTTCACCGTTTTGGTATTTTCAAACAACAGTACGTCGATGTTTTGAATGGGTTCATCAGCAGCTTTAGCTCGGTAGTTTAGGGTGTAACTATTGGTACTCAAATCCTGAAAAACGCTTTCCGTAAAGGCATGTTTTGTTGCTGGTTTACTAATGTCTTTGTCTAAAAAAAGAGTTGCAATAGAGCGAAAAGTTTCTTTGCTAATGATACTTGAATCTATTATACCATCTACTTCTTTTTTATAGTGGATGTCAAAATCACGCAAGTCAACATAGCTGATTTGTTCAAGGATAAAATCTGAAATAGGATAGAATTGGGTACTGTCTTTTGAGGATTTATTTGAAGCTGCAGTTGGCTTATTTTTACAGGAAAATAGGAAAAAGGGAACAATCAAAAAAGGTAGCAGATTTTTCATTTAATCTGTTTGATAAAGCCAAGGCGTATGCCATAATCCATCAAGTATTCTGTGATAGGATATTTGTTGGAATAAGTGGGAAGGTGTTGAAATCTGGCTTGTGGACCAAGGAACCATTGATATGCACCTGCTTTGTATGTTAGGTTAACACCAAAGGAACTATTGATATTCCATTTACGCATGAGGTTATTTCCATCAGCATAATGTTTGTAATCGGTTGAAAGTAGGTATAATGTTTTGTTCAATGTAAAAGTAGGCTGTATGGATGCTTCTGCGGTGATGCCAAATTTATTGCCTTGAATCACATCATATTGGAATCCAATTGGTATAGAAACTTGGTACATCTTATTATCTAATTGTGTTGCACGATATCCATTTGTATTGTTATAAGGAGAGAAAACAGAAATATTTTCTACACCTCTGTTATTGATCAATGAAATGGTAGTGATATCATTGCTTGCTTGAAAGGTTTCAATTGAATATTGACGGGTATTAAATTGAACTCCTGTTTTAAATTTCAAACGCTTGGTCATGTTATACAGAACGGCAAAGCCAAATTCCAAGCCTACTGCTGGTTTGTGGCGCACTATATTATTAATACTAGTCGTATAATTAATTGCTGCTGGTGCAGAAATTGGTGCTGCTCCTAGAATTTCTTTTGCTTTATCATCAATTAGTTTGCGGTAACTGGTAGAAGGGGTGACAAAAAAGCCAAATCCAAATTTAGAATTTCTCACTTTTTCTATATGAATTGGACTTTTATAAGCAAAGTCTTTTAAGAACATATCAGTTGGGGCAATTACAGTTGTAGGTGCAACTACCGCTGTTGCTGTAGTGCTTTTGGTAATTGTTTCTGGTGTTTCTAATAATGAACCCAGTTTATCTTCTTCAGCTAGTTTTGATTGCATTGCCGTGATAGGAATCACAGTGGCAGTTTGAAGTTGTATGAATGAATTTGTTGCTTTTGTTAGTTGAGACTGATCTTCAATTAGCTTGATGATGGGTTCTTTTGTGCTAAATTTCATTGAAATCACAGGAGTTTCTGTTGGTACAAAAGTAGTTTGTTCAAACTCGATAGGGATCTTAATTTCAGCAATCGTTTTTGCAGTTAGTTCAGTTGGGTTAATGGCTTTGAGGTCAATATTATTTGGTTGAAATGCACTGGTAGGTGAAATTCTATCGTCTATATTTTTAGTGTTGTCTGTTTTTTGAAATTTATTTGATGGGTGTGTACTAAGTAGGGTAGAAACGGTTAATGCTGAAATGATGAACAATGAAATAAATCCAAGTGCTGGCCATGACTGATGGCCATTAACCTCCGTTTGTATATTCCGCCAAATTTTGTCGGAAGGATACATGCGATGGTCTTCAACTTCATCTTGCAGTAACTGTTCTAGTTCGTCTTGGTACATTTGGTCTTTCATATACAGCAGCAGCAGCAACTATTTTTTCAAAGTAGCCAACCATTGGAAAGATTCTTTTGGTCGATCTATGATTTGTTTCCTGATCAGTATGGATTCTAACATTGACTTTGCCCTAGTATATTGACTTCTGCTGGTACTTTCTTCTATGTCTAGCATCATTCCAATTTCCTTATGGCTATATCCTTCTAAAGCATACAAATTCAATACAGTTCTATAGCCCAATGGTAACAAACGAATACATTCAATTATTTGCCTAGCCTGCATAATGGAAGGAACAGTTTCTTCCTTCACTTGTATGTAATTAGCATAGGCTAGATCAATGCTTTCATTGAACTTTTTATTTTTTTTAAGGAAATTGATACAAGTATGGACAATAATTCTTCTAATCCATCCTTCAAAAGCTCCCTTATTTTGAAAAGTATGCATCTGGGTGAATACCTTGATAAATCCTTCTTGCAACATGTCTTCACCGTCTTCTCTACTTTGAGCAAAACGGTAACAAACACTCAGCATTTTAGGACTATATCTATTATACAACTCTCGTTGTGCTGCAACGTCGTTGTGTAAACATCCCGCGATAATTGTTTGTTCTGTCATGAGGGGTATTATGGTACCCTTAAATATAGACATTAATCTCCTTTAGAAGCTGCATCAAGGCCCTTTTTTATATTTTTTTGGCGAAACATACATAGGTTTTCCCCCTATATTTGCAACAACGTAACATTTTTCATTGAATTCAAAAGTCGCCATAAAACAAGTTATTGCCGGTTTAATGCTCTTGCTTTTTGCATTTAGCATTACTCCGAAGAAGCAATTGCATAATTTGGTGGCTAACCACCAGGATACCAAGCCTATAAGGTATTTACTTGCAAAAGAGGTCTCTCAGGTTCATAAAACAGGAATTTATTGTCACTGTGATCAGATAATTGTGGAATCTCCTTTTTTGTGTGCTACTGCAAGGGTTGATTTTAACTATGTCGGTTTCCACAATGAGTTTTATCAAAAACCCTTTTGTTTTTCATTTGTTGCGCCTTTAGTTAAAATTGGATTAAGAGGCCCGCCTACTATTAAGATTTAATAGGTAGCCATTGCATGCATTTCAGCGTGTGAGGACCTGTTTGCTTTTTATCACTTTTGCCAATTTTTAACTCAAAAAAAAATGAAGACTAAATTATTTTCAATAATACTGATATTGTTTTTGTTATCTAAGAATCTTAGTGCTTATAGCAATAATAATATAGGGAAGACGGTTGCAAATTATTCTGCATCAGCACAAAAGTCTATACTCACAGGTAAAGTCACCAATAAAAAAACGGGTCAAGCAATGGAAGGTGCTACAGTGTATTTGCATGAAGCAAAGACTGGTGCAATTACTGATCATCAAGGGATATTTGTTAGTCACGATATTCCTTCAGGAAAATATTTAGTAGAAGTCTCTTTTCAAGGCTTTAGTACTATTATTGAAACCATTCATATACAAGGCAATACAGAAAGGAATTTTGAATTATCAGAAACTTTTGCAGAGCATGAAGAAGTTACCGTTACAGGGGTTGCTTCAGCGACGCGAACCAAACAAACACCTCAGACAATATCCATTGTTAAAAAGAGTGAATTACTGCAATCTTCTGGTACTAATATTATTGATGCCATTAGTAGGGTTGTTCCTGGTGTTTCAAATCTTGGAACTGGCCCCGCCATTTCAAAACCTGTGATCAGGGGTTTGGGTTATAATAGGGTATTAACGGTGCATGATGGCATTAGGCAAGAGGGGCAGCAATGGGGCGATGAACATGGTATAGAAGTTGATGAATACAGTATTCAAAAAGTGGAGGTTTTAAAAGGACCCGCTTCTTTATTTTATGGTAGTGATGCCATGGCTGGTGTTGTTCATTTAATTTCAAATGTGCCTGTTCAAAAAGGTACGATCAATGGCAATTTATTCGGTACCATGAATGGGAATAGTGGTCTCTATGGAACTAATGCAAATATAACAGGTCATTTAAGCAATGGATTTAATTGGAATGCCTATGGTTCTTATAAATCTGCGGGCGACTATAGAAATGCATACGACGGCAAAGTTTTCAATAGTCGATTTAATGAAAAGAATTTCGGGGGATATTTGGGTATCAACAAATCATGGGGCTATAGTCATATTTTGATCAGTAATTTCAACCAACAAATAGGTATGATAGAAGGAGCTAGAGATGCCAATTCGGGTCAGTTTCTTGTTTTCCCTGAAACGGCTGATGAACACATAGCAACTATGTCTGAGCTAGATAGCCGTTCTTTATTTACCCCTTTTCAGCAGGTTGCTCATTTTAAAATAGCAAGCGACAATAATTTTGCTCTAGGCACTGGACGTATTGCTATGAATATTGGGTTTCAGAAAAATCAACGAAAAGAATTTGGCAACTATTTACAAACTGATCAGCCCAATTTGTTTTTCAATTTGCAAACCATTAATTACAGTTTGAATTATCATTTTCAAGAAAATAATGGTTGGCTTAATTCTATTGGAATAACAGGTATGTCTCAACAAAATAGAAATTTAGCAGATGAATTGTTGATACCTGCCTATAACCAATTTGATATAGGCGCCTTTTTTTATGCCAAAAAGTCTTTTGATAAAATTAGTTTTAGTGGGGGGCTTCGAGCCGACTATAGAAGTCTCACTGGTTTAGAATCTTATGAAGGAGGAGTATTAAAATATACAGGTTTCACAAAGCAATTTTCCAATTTAAGTGGAAGCCTAGGCATCAGTTATGCCCACAACAAGTCTACGACATGGAAGTTCAATTTATCTAGAGGGTATCGTGCACCAAGTGTTTCTGAGTTAGCAAGTAATGGCGCACACGAGGGAACGGATAGATATGAGTATGGTGATCTGAACCTGCAAACAGAAACAAGCTTTCAATTTGACGCTGGAGTTGAAGTGGATAAAGAACATATGAGTTTTGCTGTGTCGGCTTTTTATAATAGTATCAGTAACTATATTTTTTATAGCAAACTGGAATCTATGAATGGTGGCGATTCTATAGTGAATCAAGGTGGGAGTGATTTAACAGCATTTAAATTTCGACAATCTGGTGCAGCCCTTTATGGGTTAGAAGCAAGACTAGATATACATCCACATCCACTCGATTGGCTTCACTTTGAAAATAATTTCTCTATGGTGTCTGCACATTTTAGCCAGCGTTTTGAGGGGTCAAATAAGCTGCCTTTTATTCCAGCACCAAGATTGTTGAGTGTGTTGCGTGCAAACTTTAATAAAAAGCATGCTATATGGAGAAATAGTTATCTAAAAATTGAATTAGATAATATGGCAACACAAAACAGCATATTTACTGCCTATAATACAGAAACGGTAACTCCCGGATATAGTTTATTAAATCTTGGAGCAGGTACTGATATTATGTGTAAGGGCAAAATTTTTTGTAGTATACACTTCGCACTTAATAACCTTACTGATGTAGCCTATCAAAGCCATTTGAGTAGGTTAAAATATACAGATGAAAATTTGGCAACTGGAAGAATGGGGGTCTTTAATATGGGAAGAAATTTCAGCCTGAAATTGAATATCCCCTTACAATTCAAATTGAATTCTTAAGTAAAAAAATGTCGCTTGATAAAAGCGACATTTTTTTACTTTTAACTTATCATTTTAAGCCATTGTTAAAACCTTACGTTCTCCAATTTGTTGACGCCACATGGCATAATACAATCCTTTTTCTTCCAATAGTTTTTGATGGCTGCCGGTCTCAACTACTTGTCCTTTTTCCAATACATAGATTTTATCTGCGTGCATGATGGTACTTAGTCGATGTGCTATCATTACAGTAATCTGTTCTTTCTCTTTTGAAATGGTTCGAATAGTATTGGTGATTTCTTCTTCTGTAATACTATCTAATGATGAAGTGGCTTCGTCAAAAATAAGTAAGTGTGGATGTCTCAATAAAGCACGTGCTATAGATAATCTTTGTTTTTCTCCACCACTAAGTTTTAATCCACCTTCTCCAATCATGGTATCCAAACCTTTATCAGCTCTTGACAATAGGTTACTACAACTGGCTTTTTTAAGGGCGTCTATTACATCAGCATCAGTTGCTTCTGGATATACAAACTGCAAATTCTCACGTATGGTACCTGCAAATAATTGGGTGTCTTGAGTAACGAATCCAATCTGATTGCGGAGCTCATCAAAGTCTATATCGTTGCCTTCTACACCATTATATAAAATGGACCCTTGTTGTGTTCTATACAATCCAACCAACAATTTCACTAAAGTACTTTTGCCTGCACCAGATGGCCCAACAAATGCTATTGTCTCTCCTTTCTTTACATCAAAAGAAATGCCATCCAATGCTTTATAAGTAGCAGTTTGGTGTTTGAATGCTACATTAATAAATTCAAGTTCTTCTATAATACCCACCTGTTTTGGTTCTAATGGTTTGTTCTCTACTTTTTTCAACATGAGGTTATGGAAATTAGTCAAAGAGGCTTCTGCTTCTCTGTAACTAATGATGATGCTTCCAATCTCTTGTAAAGGTCCAAATATGAAGAAACTATAGAATTGCAGTGAAATCAGTTGCCCAACAGTCAATACATCTTTAAATATCAACCACATCAGCAAGAAGGTGATTACCTGGCGCAAAAAATTAACCATGGTACCTTGAATAAAGCTCAAAGACCGGATATTTTTTACTTTGCGCAATTCTAGTCCCAGTATTTTATAAGTATTCGTATTCAACCTTTTAACTTCCTGATCAGTAAGTCCAAGGCTTTTCACCAATTCAATATTGCGTAAACTTTCTGTAGTGGAACCTGCAAGTGAGGTTGTTTCACGAACAATATTTTTCTGAATGGACTTAATTTTTTTACTCAATAGGTTTGTTACCACAGCAATCATTGCTGCCCCTCCTAAATAGATAGGCATGATGGACCAATGTAGGCGGGTAGCATAAATAGACACAAAAGCAACGCTTACGATAATACCAAACAACACATTAATGACATAACCAATAAACTTTTCGGTATCGCTCCTTACCTTGGTTAGAATGGACAAAGTTTCTCCGCTTCTTTGGTCTTCGAATTCTTGGTAGGGTAGTCGCATAGAATGTTTTAACCCATCCGTAAAAATTTTTGCACCAAATTTCTGAATTATCACGTTAACGGTATAATCCTGAAAAGCCTTTGCAATTCTACTCACCATGGCGGTACCTACCAATAAGAGTAACATGCTTGAAACTCCTTTAATATACATGTTCTCATCTCTTGGCGTTCCATCGGGCGCAATTTTTGCGTGATTGGCAAATTGGTCGATTAACATCCCAAAAATCATGGGGTCGAACATGGAAAAAGTTTGGTTAATGGCTGCCAATAATAGTGCTAGTGAAATATGCCATTTATAGGGTTTGAGGTATACTAGGAGTATTTTCATGTATTTCTATTGATTGGGAATGGGTACCAATTTCCGTACTAATTTTTAAAATATGACAAAGTTTCCATTTCTAATCAAACAGATAGGTTAATTCAAGGAATCTTTCGGTTTTCCACCTTTGTTGATAATAAGTTTACACAACACTGTCAGTGATCAGCGCATAAATCGGTAAATTACAAAAACCTATCACCTATGCATTGGAGAAAATTTAACGGCGAGTCTATTCATCTTCCCATCAAAAAAGCGGTAGCAGATGCCATTATTAAAGAATCTGCAAAAGGGATTAAGCTTAAAGTATGTATTGGAACAGACAGCCAAGTAAAAGGGGCTGATACTGAATTTGCTACTGTCATTGTCTTTTTACGGGAGCATAATGGAGGCTTTATGTATATCCATAACGAAAAGACAAAAACCAAATACCATATCAAAGAAAGGATGTTGGTGGAAGTGGCCAAGAGCATTGAAATTGCTTATGAGCTATGCGATTTATTCATTGAACACCAAGTGGAAATGGAGGTGCATGCCGATATCAATACCAACCCCCAATTCAAAAGCAACGACGCATTGCGTGAAGCGATGGGTTATATACTAGGAATGGGATTTGCGTTTAAAGCAAAGCCAGAGGCATTTGCCAGCAGTTGCTGTGCCGACAAGGTTTGTAATTAGTTGCACTTTTCTAAAAGGGTTACTTGGTTATTTTAACCAAAAGGCACACTATCCCCTTTATTTAAATGCATTGTTCATTTGTTGAAGTAATTGCAAAATGTCTTCCCGGCCTTCTTTTTTTTCTGCGCTTGTTACAAAATGGCGAGGAAGAAATTGCCAAGTCTCTCTTAGTTTGTCTAAAAATGCTTGCACATTTCTAGCTACTACGCCAGGTTTTTCTTTATCAGATTTGGTGAAGACTAAAGAAAAGGGCACTTGCCAATTATCCAATTGGTTCACGAATTCTAGGTCGTTTTTCTGAGGTCCATGCCTACTATCAATCAAAACAAATACTTGTACTAAATTGTCTCTTTTTCTTAAATAGCCATCGATCATCTGTTCCCATCTATTTCTGTCAGAGATAGAACGTTTTGCATATCCATATCCGGGAAGGTCTACCAAATACCATTTTTCTTTTGGGCCTTTTTGGTTGCCAGAGCTCTCAATTTCAAAGTGGTTAATCAACTGCGTTTTACCTGGAGTGCCCGATGTTTTTGCTAGATTCTTTGTTTTTGTAAGCAGATTAATCAAGGAAGATTTACCCACATTACTTCGTCCAATAAATGCATATTCTGGTCGGTCGGGTTTAGGGCACTGTTCTATTAATGCAGAAGAGATTACATATTTTGCTGAAGTAATTTCCATAATTTATTTTCTTTTTGGTAGCACCAAGCTATCTGCTGGATACTTTGCCTTGATACTGTCTCGGACAGAAACACACCAATTTGAAAGGATTAATTTTTCGGCTTCTGTTAAGATGGCTTCTTTGTGTATGATAGTATATGAGGGTAAAGGCATGCCTCCTTCTTTAACTTCTTCAATACACTCTTCCAATTTTTTGTATTGTTTAGCAATCCGATATTTATTGAATTCATTGAAATTCATATGACGTTTGCCATCTACAATATGGTCGTTCAACCACCAAGTAACGGGCTGAACATAAGAATACCATGGATATTCAGTTTTATTGCTATGACAATCATTACAGGATTTTACTAAAATACTTTTTACATCATCCGGAACAGGGTACGTAACAGAAATGTCGTTCTCTGTTTTTGCTGAAATATTTTTTTCAGGACGGAATACCTGTGCTACTATTAAAATAACTAATAAGAAGATGCCAATGTTTTTAAGGATTTTCATGTTAGTTGTTTTTAGATAAGTGTATTGCCATTCATTTCTTTTGGTATTTCCAATCCCATTACTTTTAAAATGGTAGGAGCAAGGTCGCCTAGTTTACCTGGTTTAATCTCTCCTTTCCATTCTTTGTCGATAATAAAAAATGGAACAAGGTTTAAGGTATGGGCTGTATTTGGAGTACCATCAGCATTGATCATGAAATCTGCATTTCCATGGTCTGCTGTTAGAAAAACAGTATAGTTGTGTTCGAGTGCAGCGGTTACTACACGTTTTACGCAAGCGTCAACCGTTTTTGCTGCAATGATTGCCGCACTAAAAACGCCCGTATGGCCTACCATATCTGTATTTGCATAATTCAAGCAAATAAAATCAGCCGTTTCTTTTTCTATTTCAGGAATCAGTTTATCGGTTATTTCTATTGCACTCATTTCGGGTTGTAAATCGTAGGTGGCAACTTTTGCAGAGGGTACCATGATTCTACTTTCGCCCTCATAAGGCACTTCTCGGCCTCCACTAAAAAAGAAAGTAACGTGCGGATATTTTTCAGTTTCTGCGATCCTGATTTGTTTTTTCCCATTGTCTTCCAAAACCTGACCAAGGGTATTGGTTAAATTATCATTTTCAAAAATCACCGAAACATTTTTGAATTTCTGGTCATACATGGTCATGGTGGTAAAATTCAACTCCAGTGCTTTCATGCCAAAATCAGGGTGATCGGTTTGGGTAAGCACTTCTGTGATTTCTCTGCAACGGTCTGTTCTAAAATTGAAGCAGAGTGCAAAGTCTCCCGATTTTATTTTGGCTACAGGTTCTTGATGTTGATTCAAAATAACTGTAGGCAGTAAAAATTCATCCGTTTTATTTGTTGCATATGTGGCAGTAATTGCAGATATGGCATCGGGAGCTGTTGGGCCAACTGCGTTAACCAAACAGTCATAAGCCAATTTTACACGCTCCCATCTTTTGTCTCTATCCATGGCATAATACCTACCACTTACTGTAGCAATTGCTCCAACTGAATCTTTAAGAAAAGAAACAAGATCTGTAAGATAGCCCAAACCACTTTTAGGATCGGTATCTCTGCCATCTGTAAATGCGTGTATATAAACCTCTGTTAAACCTTCTGCTTTGCAAACATTGCAAATAGCTTTTAAATGGCTAGTATGTGAGTGAACTCCTCCATCGCTCAATAAGCCAATTAAATGTAAGGGCTTTTGATTCAATTTTGCGTTTCTAATGGTAGCAAGTAGAACTGGGTTAGCTGCTAATTCACCAGTGCGAATGGCTACATTGATGCGTTGTAACTCTTGGTACACGATTCGACCAGCACCAAGGTTTAAATGACCTACTTCGCTATTGCCCATTTGTCCTTCTGGCAAACCAACTTCTTCGCCACAAGTAACTAACGTAGTATTTGGATATTGACTGTATAAACTACTCACAAAAGGAGGATGCGCTTGTTGTATAGCGTCTGCACTGGCAACCTGACCCAATCCCCATCCGTCCATGATAACCAGTATAACTTTCTTGCTCATATGTTTTATTGCTTGTATTTATTACTTCTTAATTTCAGCTAACTTAGCATTCAGCGTGTAAGTTATTAAACTTGGCATGTTTTTAGCACATAGTTTATAAGAAAAAGACCATTATGCAAAAGATTTTTTTAATGATAGGCCTATTGTGTAGCTTCTCAACGTTTGCACAGCAAAGCGATACTGAAGCAATTGTGAAGGCATTTAAAACTGCCGATGCAAATGAAATAGCCAAATATTTCGATGAATACATCGATTTGAAATTCCTTGATAAGGACGAAGTTAAAAATATGGGCAGAAATCAAGCCAATATGGCTTTAAAGGCTTTTTTTGTAGAAAATGGGATTAATGGATTCGACAAGGGTTCTGACAGAGAAATTGGCAATACTTTATACATCACTGGTAAACTCAATAGTACGGGTAAAGCCTATAATGTAACAGTTATGCTGAAAGCTAAAGCTGGGAAGCATCAGATTATCACCATGCGGATTAATTAATGCAAATTCAGCAGATGTAAAATCAATGTAGCTTCGAAGTTCTCGAAAATGGAAAAGGATAGCCTGAAAATTCATTTGTAAAGTAATTGTAATAGCTGGTATGAAATTTTGTTGGAAGGCAGTATTTTTGTGCGATGCAACCCGATGAATACAATTTACTACTGAATAAATTAATTAAGGATGCCCTACAAGAGGATATTGGTAGTGGCGACCATTCTACTATTGGCTCAATAAATAAAGACGCAATAGGTAAAGCTGTGTTGAAAATAAAACAAGCAGCCATTCTAGCTGGAATGCAAGTAGCCGAAAGAATTTTTTCTTTGGTTGAACCTACTACTGTTTTTTCTCCTTTTAAAAAAGATGGCGATGACGTTCAAATAGGTGATATTGCTTTTGAAGTAACCGCAAAGGTTAGTACCATCTTATCATGCGAACGGTTGGTGTTGAATTGCATGCAAAGGATGAGTGGCATTGCAACCCTCACAAAAAAATATACCAGTTTATTGGAAGGCTACCATACTAAAATTTTGGATACCCGAAAAACCACTCCTAATTTCAGGCTTTTAGAAAAAGAGGCAGTAAGAATTGGCGGTGGAGTAAATCATCGTTTTGCCTTGTACGATATGATCATGTTAAAAGACAATCATATTGACTATTGTGGTGGTATTGAATCCGCTATCAACAAAGCTTTTGCATATTCAGACCAATTGCCCCATCCTTTAAAAATAGAAGTGGAAACAAGGTCATTAGACGATGTTAAAAAAGTCTGCGCCATGGGCAAAGGAAAAGTGTTTAGAATTATGTTGGATAATTTTACGCCTGCAATGCTAACAGAAGCGCTCCAAATCATTGATGGCGCATTTGAAACAGAAGCGAGTGGTGGAATTGATTTACATAATATTCGCAACTATGCAGCAACGAATGTGGACTATGTTAGTGTAGGCGCATTAATACACCAGGCACAAAGTATTGACCTAAGCCTTAAAGCCGTTTTGATCAGTTAAATTTTGAATGATGTCTAAGAAAAACAAAGCAGATCAAATGGGATTTGTGTATAGTACCAATCCCGATTTTTCATTTTCCCCATCTGACAAGGAAATAGAAACACTGGTTCCCTCGCAACAAAAGCTGCGTGTGAGGATTGAGACAAAGCATCGCGCAGGGAAAGTGGTAACAGTTGTTGCCGGATTTATTGGCAAGGAAACTGATGTAGAAGTATTGGGTAAACAGTTGAAGAATTTCTGTGGTACTGGAGGTTCGGCCAAAGATGCTGAAATCATTGTTCAGGGTGATCAAAAAGCAAAAGTTATTCCTTGGTTAATTAAGAATGGATATACGCAGACTAAGTAAAAGGTTGATATCAGTTATTAATTCCTAAGTAAAATATGTACGCATTTAAAATCATATAAAATATTGCGGGGGAAGAAATCATAAGACTGTCTTTTGATTTAATTCTTACTAATAAACCAATTAACATTAATGTAGAAAGTCCGCCAGATGATATTAATAAAATCGGATTAAAAAATAAACCTACTAACAGTCCAATACTCCCAAAAATTTCTAAGATAATTGTCAGAAGTCCTAATTTTTCTAATTTGAAACGTCTAAATTCATTTTTCATATGGGGTGAAACAAAATATGAAATCGAATACGCTAAAAATGATACACTTGATAATAAGACACACGAAATAAATAAATATTTCATAGCTAAATTATACTAAATGAAACCAAAGCTATAAAGACACATAAAATCAAAAAAATAAAAGACGGTAAACGTCTAACGTATGGACTTTTTATTTTGAAATGGAAATATTGAGCAGCTAACATGAATATGCCCATTAGAATAGAAGGGATAGCAATTAATGAAGAATACCAAATCCCAGCGATTAATAAAGTAGCTAATGAAACTTTAGATGCACCTACAAAGGTTCGAGCTAAATCACTTAATCCGAATTGTTTAAATTCTTTGATAATGACATCATATCGAAAAATCCAAACATAAGCAACAGATATACCTACAATAATTTGTGCTAAAATTTGGTAATTTGTCATTTTATTTTTTTTTGAGTTATCGCTATTTTTTTTATGATTTTATTAGTGCTAGAAGTATTCTCTATTATCAATAAAAAAATAACTTATACTATTCTTTCGATTTATTTGATTCTCGTATAGCTAAAGCGAATCCTAAGCCAAAAAGCACAGTTATAAGACCAGCGAAATATGGGATAATTTCAGACATTTTTTGAATTATTAATTAGTTTTAAATAAATACCAAAAGCTAATATTGAAGGAACCCATAATCCAATAAAAGTTGCGTTTTCTTTTTCTCCCTGAAAATATAGTATTTCAGAAAAAATTAGCGATAATATCGCAGCAGAAAACAGTAGTTTGTCTGCAATCGTAAATTTTTTAAACATGTCTTTTTGTTTTTAAGTATTTTTCTGTAAAGTAAGTTTTTTTTCTGTAAATATTCTTGTTGTTTTGGTTTAATTAATTGTCTTATTTTATGCTAGCTCAACTACCCGGTTGTGATTTTGTTAATACTTTTTGATACTTTGAACTTCAAGCGATTGTGAAAAATATTCTTCATAATAATATTTCTAGAATGTGCTCTCATTAGTTTAATAATCTATCTCCAGCTTCAATTTGTCTTTCAATTCTTTTAGTAATGGAAATTGTTCGGCTATGCGTTCAAATTTTTGTCGGCTATTCATCCGTAAATGCGCTGGCACTTCTTCTTTTTCTCCCGCGTCTACCAACACTTGAAACATAATACTTCTATTATTGAATGCAGTTTGAATATGGTCTACTAGCAACATTTTTTCTTGTTCCACAAATTTCTGCGAAGTCAATGATGTTACCATCACGGAAAAATGGATATCGTCTTCAATGGTTAATCGCGCTATTCTAAAAGTGCCCACAGAGGAGTGTTTCAGTTGCTGCTCTAAGAGTTTTGTATAACTATCCCAACAAGCTTGCAGTTTAACGCTTTCTAACACTTCTGCTTCCTTCACTTCTTCAATAGCATATTGGTCGCCATATTTTTCTCTAAGGGTATTTAAAAGTCCCCGCTTAGTTCCGCCTGCAGTATTGACTACGGGCATTAGTTTTGATGGCGTTGTGGTGGGTATTACTGAAGATACAGAAGAAACTTCTTTTGTATCAGTGCTAGTCTGTGTACTCGTTTTTTGGGTCTCTATAAATAGTTTGGAATCTTTTGGTGCAACTTCTATTTTAACGATACTTGGTGCTATTTGAATTGACGGTACGGGCTTGGTATGAAATGCTATTGGTCCGTCAATCCGTTTTTTTTTAACAAGGCCACCTGAAGCATCCATCGATAAATCTATCGCTTGTTGCAGAAAATTCAATTTAATTAATGCCAGTTCCACATGCAGACGTTTATTGCGCGCCATTTTATAGTTAATCTCTGCCTCATTCAAAATATTGAGTGCACTCACCATAAAGGACATGCCAGCTTTTTGTGCAGTACTGGTATATTTCTGTTGCAATCCTTCTACCACTTCTAATAATGCAGCCGACTTTGGATCCTTGCAAACAAGTAGGTTTCGTATGAATTCGGCAAATCCATTCAAGACCAAATCGCCTTCAAATCCTTTTCTATTAATTTCATCGTATAGCAACATGGCAGCTGGTAGGTCTTGCACCTGCATGGCTTCCAATAATTTAAAATAATAGTCGTCGTCCAGAATATTTAAGTGCTCCAGCGTATTCTGATAAGTTAGTGTGCCATTGGTGAAACTCACTATTTTGTCTAGAATACTCAAAGAGTCTCTCATACATCCTTCGCTTTTCTGCGCAATCACTTGCAGGGCAGCCTTTTCAGCGTTGATATGTTCTTTGGTAACAATTTCTTGTAAATGTTCCACCGTATCATTATTCGTGATTCTTTTGAAATCAAAAATCTGACAGCGACTTAAAATGGTTGGTAGGATCTTATGTTTTTCAGTGGTTGCTAAAATGAAGATGGCATAAGAGGGTGGTTCTTCTAGTGTTTTCAAAAATGCATTGAAGGCACTGGCACTGAGCATGTGTACCTCATCTACAATATACACTTTGTATTTTCCTGCCTGTGGCGCAAAACGCACTTGTTCAACCAATGACCTGATATCATCTACAGAATTATTACTAGCCGCATCAAGTTCATGAATATTCAAAGAACTGCCCGCATCAAAAGAGGTACAACTATTACAAAGGTTACAAGCCTCTCCTTCTACTGTTTGATTGGTGCAATTAATGGTTTTTGCCAAAATTCTTGCACAGGTAGTTTTACCTACGCCTCTGGGTCCGCAGAACAAAAAAGCATGCGCTAATTGATTGTTTTTAATCGCATTTTTGAGGGTAGTAGTAATATGCAATTGTCCAACCACAGTATTAAAATTCTGTGGGCGGTATTTTCTGGCTGATACAACGAAATTATCCATAGTTATTTTGAAGTGATTCAAAAGTAAGCAATCGGATAGTTTTGTGGATTGAATAATTTCAACAGTTGAATTATTTTAGGAAAACAGCAAAAAATCCGGTTTTTTTCATTTTATTCTAATATTATCGAGGTTTTATAAGAAATCGGTCCTATTTTTCACTAACGCGCCAATAGTGAGTCCTATTTTTTCATCATTTTAACCCCCCACCAAATATGTCATACCATACAATCCTAGGTGCAGGCGGCGTCATTGCCAATGAAATAGTGCCCATTTTATTGAACGCGAATGAACAGATTCGAATAGTGGCAAGGCATCCTAAGCACAAAATTGGGCTAGAAGCGAAAGTGGCCGACTTAACCAATTACCAACAAACGCTTGAAGTAGTAAAAGGATCTGCTGTAGTGTATTTGTTAGTGGGACTCGATTATGAATACAAGATCTGGGCTGAAAAATGGCCATTGATTATGACCAATACAATCAATGCTTGTAAAGCCACGGGTGCAAAGTTAGTTTTCTTTGACAACGTTTATATGTATGGAAAAGTTAAGGGTAAGATGACGGAAGAAACTGCTTATGAACCTTGTAGTAAAAAAGGCGAGATCAGGGCTGCAATTGCTACCCATTTGCTCGAGGAAATAAATGCTGGCAATATCAATGCTTTAATAGCAAGAAGTGCTGATTTCTATGGTACCAAATCTACCAAAACCTGTATGGCGAATATGTTGATTTTTGCAAATTTGGCAAAGGGTAAACCTGCACAATGGTTGGTGGATGCTAAACTTCCACATTCCTTCACTTATATTCCTGACGCCGCTAAAGCCTTGTACCTATTGGCAAAAGAACCCACTGCTTTTAATCAAACCTGGCATCTACCTACAAAAGCAAATCCTTTCACTGGAGAAGAATTTATTGCAAAGGCGGCTTCCGCAATGAATCAACCTAATAAAATTTCCATCCTCAGTAAATTCAAAATTCAATTGGCGGGATTATTTATCAAACCTATTAAAGAATCTTATGAAATGCTTTATCAAAGTGATAGTGCTTATTTATTTGATTCAAGTAAGTTTGAAAATCATTTCAGCTTTGAACCAACCAGTTATGAAGTTGGCATTAAAGAAACGGCTAAGTATTATTTGTAATTTTCAACTTCAACTTGTATTAAAACGAAGGATTACTTATAATCCATTTCAGGATGACGTTCAAAGTCTTTGTGTTGGTCAAATAAATACCTAAAGGTAATCATACGCCTACTTTGCTTGCCTCCTAGGCTCTTATAGATATTGATCATTTTAGGGTTCCAATCGCCTGCCCAACCCATTTCATATTGGGTATACCATCCCTTTCCTTGAACCAATAAGGCACATTCATGAATCATAAAACTATCTATTCCAAGTGCTTGGTATTTTGGTACAACTCCAAATGCTAGACCTGTTAACCGCTTATTACTACCCCTCCATTTCATCCATAATAGTTGCAATTTTTCATACCATCCAAATTTGCCATTAAAGTATTTGAAATATTGGTTTAGGTCGGGAATATTAATAAACATGGCAATGGGTTCATCTTTGTAATAAGCAAACCAAAGCAAACGAGGATCCATGATTGCTTTCATTTTGTTGAACATTTTCAATACCTGTTCTTCTGTAATCTCTTTAGCTTCTCCGTGCTGCGCCCATGCCGCATTATACACTGTTGCAAAATCCTTAGCATGTTTTGCTAGGTCGTTGATGTTGATATGCTTGGCAATATAACCGCCTTTCGACTTTATTTTTGCATGTCTTTCTGCAAAACGTTCTGGAAAAGGATCGTCCACTTTAATGGCATAATAATATTGGTTGTAATAATTTTTGAAACCATAATTTTCAAATAACTGCTCATAGTAACTGGGATTAAAGGACATTCCATACATTGGTTCACGCTCAAATCCTTCTACCAATAAACCCCACCATTTATCTCTGTCGCCAAAATTAATGGGACCATCCATTGCCTCACAACCATTTTCTTTCAGCCAATCTTTGGCCACGTCAAACAATTGATTAGCTGCTAATTGGTCGTTGATAGAATCAAAGAAACCAACACCTCCCACAACAAAATCTGTACCCTTATTGATGTATTTTTTATTGGTAAATGCAGCAATTCTACCAATGGTTTCACCAGTTGCATTCATTAAGATCCAGCGCTTAGCATTGCCATATTTGTAATATTTATTCTTCACAGCATCAAAAACCTCATTCACTTCATTATCCAGAGAACGGATATATGCCGGGTTAAATCTGTTTAGTGTAGCATTTATTTCCAAAAACGATTTTGCACTACTTCTGTCATTCACTTCCTTCAATTGCATAATTAGCCTTTTTTCAAAAGTACAAGGATAATGAAAAACTAATTACTGCTAAATAATTTTTCAGCCATCTTAAAATCGTGGCCATAGATATCTTTTCTGAAATTGAGTAAACCAGACTTGTCCACCCATGCAGTAAAATATACCAGATACACCGGTACTGTCTTTTTTAATGTCACCCATTTTTCCTTTGTTAAATGCATAGCACTATCAATGTTTTTGCTGTTCCATGAATTATCTTCTCGTAAAAGGTATTGGGCCATTTTTTTTGGCTCACTAATTCTAATGCAACCATGGCTTAAGCTGCGGCTACTTTGAGAAAACAAATCTCTATTTGGGGTATCGTGTAAATAGATTTCGTAGTTATTGGGGAAGAGGAATTTAACCAGTCCGAGTGAATTGTGCGGTCCAGGCTTTTGTCGAACTTCTGGAAGTCCATTTTTATTTCCAGTTATTTCCATATGGTGTTTTGAAATATAATTGCTGTTTCTAGCCATACCGGGAACTATTTCATTTCTGACAATACTTGTAGGAACATTCCAAAAAGGACTAAAAACCACATATTTTAAATTCCCGCTAAAAATGACGGTATTGTTTGCCGCTTTACCAACAATTACCCGCATTTCCATCACAGTTTTACCACTATCATACACGTGTAGTCTATATTCTGGAATATTCACCAAAATGTATTTACCCATATTTTCTGGTGGAAGCCAGCGAAGCCTTTCCATATTAACCAATATTTGTTGGATACGTTTAGCAATTGGCACATTCAATTCCTTGATTAAAGGATTTCCGATTATACCATCCAAATTGAGTCCCATTCTTTTTTGAAATTGTTTTACTGCTATCAACAGTGTAGTATCAAAAACAGGACTAAGATTAGAATCTTTATAATCGCCTAAATTTGCCAATTGTTTTTTGATAAGTATGATATCAGTAGATTGCGCGCCAATTTTAAGTGGTTTAAGTTGAGTTGGAATACTGTCTACTGTTTTAGTTTTTGAAAGGTCATAATAGAGCGATAATTGGGACTGTAGTTTTTTATATTGCGAATTTTGTGCAGCATAGATCTCTACTTTTGTAAGGTCTGATTTGATGGAAGAGTCAAGTAAGGCTGTAAGGTCAATTTTTTTTCTAGGAATAAACCAACCCAAGTCGGTTGCGTCAATATCACTTCCCTTAAATACTTTGGCAGCATATTTAAAAAAATGTCCCGTAAAAAAAAGTTCTGTTTTAAGAATGCTGTCATTCGACATTTTATGCAAAGAATCGTTCACTGCTTTTTCAAAAAGACCAAGCAGTTCTTGATTCATTAAACTACTGTCTTGCATATCGTTTGCAGTAGTGGTAAGAAGGTTTAAAAAATGGGTTGCCTGTTCTGTGATTCCTTTATTGTCGAACCATCCATATTGGTAGTTGCGTTCTTGATAAAAGTCTTGATATTGTTCCTCGAAATCTTTAAATTCCTGATTTGTTTGCAAAAAATCAACAATATTAAGACTGTCAAAAAACAGGTTATTGTAAGAGGTTGTTTTTGTGATACTGGTATCGCGAATGATTGCTTTTTTCTTTCTTAAATTTTTGCAACTCAAAACCGCGAAGAGCAATAAAAAATATATAAGTAGTCTATTTATCTTCATTTATGTAAGTTAATGAATATCGATTATGCTTTATAATTGAATCGCAAAAAGCGTAAATTATGTAATGAAAATATTGCAATGATGTAACTTTTCAGTCAAGATCGATTGGCAAGAAGGGTAATTGCCACAATGCCAGCAGTTTCTGTTCTTAAACGGGTATTACCTAAAGTTACCGGTAAAAATCCTTGGTTTAATGCAAGCTGTATTTCATCCTTTGTAAAATCGCCTTCAGGGCCAATTAGTATTAGGGAATCTGTGGAGGCAGGTAAATGTTGAATGGGATTCTTGGTGTCTTCCTCGCAATGCGCTATCAATCGTTCTTTGTTTGCTGCCTTTTTAATGAGTTGTGAAACGTCTTGAGGTTGGTGTAAGATGGGCAGCCACGTTTGCTCACTTTGTAACATGGCAGCTACTATAATTTGTTGGTATCGATCTTGTCTAAAGCGTTGTTGTTCGGTTCTTTTTGTAGTGAGTGGGTAAATATGAGCCACGCCTAATTCAGTCACTTTTTCAAGCATCCACTCATAACGGTCACTATTTTTAATTAGTGCAATAGCAATGCTAAGTGGGTAATTGGGTGCATCAATTTTGGTGAAAGAGTGTATTTGAACAACCGATTGTTTTTTGTCGGCACTCAATAGCTGGGCCTGGTACAAATTACCCAAACCATCCGTCAATTTTAGCTTGGCCCCAGTTTGCATTCTAAGTACTTGAACACAGTGTTTACTGCTGGTTTCACTCAACACAAATTGTGCATTATCTGATTGAATGCTGGGTTCATAAAAAAAAGGGACACTCATTAGAATGGTTGTTCAGTTTCAAATCCTTGATCAAAATCTGCTTCATTCATTTTACTTCCTTTTTGCAAATAAAATTTTGCACCATCGCCAGATCCAGGGCCAGCTGCAGGTGTTGCTGGTCCGAGTGATTTGAAATTATTTCCAGGAGAGCTAAATCCATTATTATCATCCATTTCTTCAAATCTTTGGATGGCCAGATTGGCTCTAAGTTTTATGGTATCTAAAGAACCATTTCTGTGTTTGGCAATACGTATATGGGTTTCGCCGTGCGTAGATTCGCCCATTTCATTGCTTTTAACTTCATAGTATTCTGGGCGATAAATGAACATAACCATATCAGCATCTTGTTCAATAGCACCAGATTCACGAAGGTCACTCAACTGTGGCATCTTACTTTCTTTACGCGTTTCTACGGCCCTGCTCAACTGACTTAGTGCAATAATGGGTACTTGCAATTCTTTGGC
>JANOYH010000134.1:0-7234 GCA_031428775.1 Bacteroidota bacterium | reverse complement strand
GTTGGCGTAAATCCGAATTATTAATTGATCAAAACATCAACCATACTTCTCCGTCTTTTCATCACCCGTCATATCCCCCCCACTCCTAATCTGCATTTGAATATTCGAGATCCATTCTGCACAACCTCTTTCAATAAGTAGTTCATTCACTTCATGAATTACTGACATCACTTCGGCATAGGTTCCTTCCAAAACTGTGGTAAAGGGACCAACTTCGTGTTTTATGCCAGATGATTGAATCACTGCAATAGCTTCATCCACCCATTCGTAGGGGTGTTTATCTTGTGCCAAGGGCAAGATTTGAATGGATGCGTTGATAAGATAATGGTGCATGTATTAAACGGGTGTTACTTCAACCACTGCATCTAAATTGATAGCGCCATGAATATGAGGAAACACTTCATTGATGGTACCAGCCAATTCAAATATTAGAGGGCGCTCTACTTTAGACTTTTCAATTTTTAGTTTAACCAAATCTGTTTGTCCTTGATAAAAACGTTGTAACACACCTGCAATTTGTGCTTCTGTGCTACAATGAATAAATCCTTCCACTGCCAAACTTTCTGCTACAAACTCACCTTTTGCCTGGGCGTCAATCCATTTTTCATTCTTCGTAATATGATATATAAAATCAGATTCCATTTTTGTTGTCTATTTAATTTTTACTTTATTCTTTTTACTTTATACTTTACAAAACCCTATTCATTTTCTGATCTATTAGCATCAAATCTGCTAAAACCATTGCAGTTACTGCTTCTAATACAACAGGTACTCTTAGGGCAATACATAAATCATGTCTCCCTTTTACAGAAAAAGCTTCTATAGCATTGGTTTCCCAATTCCAAGTTTGCTGTTCTTTTGGCGTTGATGAAGTAGGCTTAATAGCAATTCTAAAAATCAGATCATTGCCATTGGTATATCCCCCCACTACACCACCAGCATGATTGGTATTTGTTTTGCCCGTTTCATCTTGTATAGCATCATTGTGTTCTATTCCAAACATTTTTGCTGCAGCAAATCCTGTTCCAAATTCTATGCCTCTTACTGCGGGAATGGCAAATACAGCATGACTAATCAGCGACTCTACAGAATCAAAAAAATGTTCTCCCAATCCAATCGGCAAACCTGTTACCCTACATTCCACAATTCCACCAATACTATCTTTTGCTTCAATTGCTTTATCCAATCCTTTTTCCAAATCAGCTTCCCCCCCTATCTCCAATATAGTTGCCTTCACCAATATCCCCTCTTGGCCCACGAAGTTTCGGGGTGAAGAGGGATTGGGGTGGGTAACCGTTTTCAACAACTTCTTTGCAATCACACCAGCTGCAACTAATGCTACCGTTAGTCTTCCGCTAAAATGCCCACCTCCTCTAAAATCTTCAAACCCTCCAAACTTACTATGTGCAGTAAAATCAGCATGTCCAGGTCTTGGCACCGCACGCAATTTTTCATAATCGCCACTCCTCGTATTATTGTTTTCAAAAAGAATGGTAATAGGTGCCCCAGTTGTAAACCCATTAAACAATCCACTCTTAAAAATGGGTAAGTCGTCCTCTTTTCTTGGCGTAGTACCTTTTTGAGTGCCTCCTTTTCTTCTTTCTATATCTTCCAAAAAATCGGTTAATGCTAAAGGCAGGCCAGCCGGACAACCATCCAGATTCAATCCTACACTCTCTCCGTGCGATTCGCCAAAAATATTGATGCGGAATATGCGACCAAAACTATTCAAGGTGTATATTTTTTCAGTTTAATGAATGCTGATTTTTGCGCCTAGTGATTGTAAGTGTTCATAAAAATTGGGATAAGATTTGTTGATAGCATCTGCGTCTTCAATCTCAACAATACCCTTGGCTTTTAAACCAGCAACTGCACAAGCCATGGCAATCCTATGATCGTGGCGAGAATGAACTTTTGTTCCAATTACACCCGTACCTCCTTTTATCAGCATCAGGTTATCTTGCAATAAAATTTCAATTCCCAATTTAGCAAACTCCTCTTGTAAAGTTAAAGCCCTATTGCTTTCTTTGTGTGTTAATCTTTCAACACCAACTATCACAGTAGTGCCTTCACAATAAGCTGCTAGAGCAACTAAAGGAGGAAATAAATCGGGACAATCCGTTGCATCAAAATGGAAAGCTTTCAATGGTAATGGACCAATTTCTATTGCGTGTTCTTCTATAGACAGCTTACATCCACAATCAGTTAGTGCTTGTAAAACTGCTTTATCGGCTTGGGTTGAATAAACGTCCAATCCTTTGATGGTAATTTTACCCGCAATAGCACCTGCCACTAATAAAAACGCCGCTCCACTCCAGTCGCCCTCCACCATATATTCAATTGGTTGAGAAACAGCGGAAGACAAAGAACCTGCTTTGAAATGAAAAATGCGATGTTCAATATGCGTTACAATCCATCCAAAATGTTTCATCACAGACAATGTGAGGTCGATATAAGGTTTACTTTTTAAATCCTTCACAGTAATGGTAACTCCATTTGAACCTGCAGCTCCAAAAGCCATTAGTAACCCGGTTAAAAACTGTGAGCTCAATGAGCCATCAACAGTAATACTTGCAGGCACTAAGGGGCCTTGAATATGTAAGGGTAACATTCCTTTATTTGATTCAATGGACACTTTTAATTGAGGCAAGATTTCATCAAAAAAATGCATGGGTCTTGTCAACAAGCTTCCAGTTCCATTGATTTTGATCGCTTTAGCACTTAGTGCAGCAATGGGTGTAAACATTCTGATCCCTAGTCCACTTTCTCCACAATTCAGTTCTGCCACTATAGGTTGAACACCCATGGAAGAAATCTGAATGGTAGTTGCATCAATTGTTTCAATTAATGCTCCTAATTTTTGTATGACGTCTAAGGCAGCTAAGTCGTCATTACTTTTACCAGGATTACTGATAATAGTTTTACCTATACGCAACAAAGCCGCAGCACAAGCACGTTGCATGCTGCTTTTACTTGCTGGCGCCATTAATGTACCACTAATGATAGTAGGTTCTATTTTTGCAAACATATTCTGGAATAGCTAATTAATATTGTTTGAGAATAGCTTCTAGTTCTGTGAACTGCAATGGCTGAATCACCGCTTTACCAATTTTTTTTAAGAGGACAAAACTGATACCCTGAGCCACTTTCTTTTTATCCTTCTGTAAAATCTTGAAAGCATTTTTTTTGTCGAAATCTGCAAAAGTGGGAAGTCCGTATTTTGCCAATAGTCCAATCACAGCTTCCGCATCAGAGAACCCTTTAATTTGAGCCGACATTAAAGCAGCATAGGTCATGCCAATACTAATTGCCTGCCCATGACTCAACTCGTAGATGTTTTCAATGGCATGTCCGAGTGTATGTCCAAAATTCAACAACTTTCTATCGCCTTGTTCAAACTCGTCGTTCAACACCACTTTGGTTTTGATCAATACATTTCTTTGAATTAAGCTAGACAATAACGCAGGATCTTTTTTGAATTTTGCGATACTATTTGCTTGTAACAACTGAAACATGGCTACGTCTTTAATACAAGCGTGTTTGATAATTTCAGCAAATCCGTTCTGCCATTCTGATTGAGGCAATGTTTTCAGGAAACTAAAATCAAACAAAAGAAATAGGGGCTGACGAATTAAGCCAACCATATTCTTGTACACACCCACATCAATTCCATTTTTGCCGCCGATAGCAGCATCCACCATAGCAAGCATAGAGGTAGGAACAAAGCCACATTTAATGCCGCGCATATAGATGCCCGCAACATAGCCTGTCATGTCAGTGATTACACCACCGCCTACTCCAACTAAAATCGTATTTCGATCTGCACCAAAGGCCAACAGCTGATCAATGATCATGTCAACTGTTTGCTGCACTTTAAACTCCTCACCTGGTTTTAAAACAATGGTATTCCAGCCTTTGAATTTTGCTTTATGTTTTAAAAAAATATGGTCGTCTGTAATGATCACGGCCTGTTCTTTTGAAACTAACTTTTCAATGTATGAAAAATCGGCGCCAAAAAAATAGTCAACCGTACTATTAGAAAATGTAAAACTTCTTTTTCGCATAGCGATGTCAAATAGATTACGAGTTCATGATTTTGTTCTGGTGATGGATACTTTCCATGTGAACAGCATCAAAATACTTAGTAACAAACTCTTTACTCAAACCTTGTTTTTCACCTTTTATAAAAGCCCTTTCTAGAATTGCATTCCAGCGGTTTGTTTGAAGGATGGTGATATTATTATCTTTTTTATACTGCCCAATTTTTTCCGCAACATTCATTCGTTGACTTAAAATTTGCATCAATTCATCGTCAAGATTATTGATTTGTTGGCGCAATTTTTCAAGCGCTGCATGGTATTCTTCAGAAGCAACGTCTTCTCTTCTCCAAATGATATTGCCAATCAAATCACCTAATTGCTCAGGAGTAATTTGTTGTTTGGCATCGCTCCAAGCGTTGTCTGGATCTATATGGCTTTCTATAATCAACCCATCAAAATCTAAATCAATCGCATTCTGAGCAACTTCTAGTAAATTGGTTCTATTTCCACAGATATGAGAAGGGTCATTGATTAACATCAAATCAGGATAACGGCGTTTCATTTCAATAGCCAAATGCCACATGGGTGCGTTGCGGTATTCTGTATTACCATAAGAACTGAATCCACGGTGTATCAAGCCTACATTTTTGATACCAGCCTTTTGCACACGTTCCATTGCACCAATCCAGAGTTCTAGATCAGGGTTGATGGGATTTTTAATTAATACAGGTACATCAACACCGCGAAGTGCATCTGCTATGTCTTGAACACTGAAAGGATTCACTGTAGTACGAGCGCCTATCCATAATACATCCACACCAAAATGCAGTGCATCTTCTACTTGTTTTGCAGTAGCCACTTCAACCGCAACAGGTAAACCTGATGCTTTTTTGGCTTGTTGTAACCAAGGTAATCCCTTGGTACCAATTCCTTCAAAACTACCCGGACGGGTACGAGGTTTCCAGATTCCTGCACGCAGGATATCAACCTTGCCCGTTGCTGCCAAACGAACGGCAGTATTCACTACTTGTTCTTCTGTTTCGGCACTACACGGTCCGGAAATAATGAGTGGACGTTTCTGTAATAAAGATTCCACTGATGTTACACTTTCAATTGTCTGTTCCATAAAAACCGCTTGGTTGTTTGCTTTGGTATTAGGAGCCGGTCCATTGTGGACCGGCATTAAATCTTAACCTTCACCTCTTCTTGGTCTGCGTGATCTGTCTGCCGAGTAACCAGCAGGACCGCCACTATCCGCATCGTTCATACGAATACTTCTTCCTTTGTATTTTTTGCCATCCAATGCACGAATCATTTGTTGTGCAGAACCTTTTTCAATTTCAATCCAGCTGTTCATATCCTTCATATCAATCTTACCCAACACATCTTTTTTCAAATCACTCATGTCAAGAACAAACTGTAAGAAACTCGCTTTAAAGAAACCGTCTTTGGTTCCAAGGTTTACAAACAAACGACTGTACCCACTGGCACCTCTTGCATATTGGTTTCTTGAGTCGCCTCTTCCACCATCAAGTCCATTCATTTCTCTATCTCCCCTATCACTTCTTTCTCTAGTTCGACCCATTTCTTGTCCGCGTGCTTCACGTGGTTCTCTCACACTTCTATCGCGTTCACGAACGTTTAGGTCCGCCGCGTTTTCATAGTATTTCAAGAATCGATCAAACTCCATTGCCGCTACACGCTTCAACACATCTTCCTTACTTACTTCAGCAAATTTTTCTGCCAACATAGGAACATAGGTTTCATAGTCGCCATGAGAAATATCAGCCGATAATAATTTTTCCATAAAACTAAAGAACTGCTTTCTACAAACGTCTTTACCAGAAGGAATGTCCATCTTGTGGAACTGCGAATTATTGATGCGTTCAATCTGTTTGAACTTGTACATTTCTTTTGCGTGTACAATGGAAATACAGATACCTTGTAAACCAGCGCGACCAGTTCGGCCACTACGGTGGGTATAAATCTCCACATCGTCAGGAAGTTCATAGTTGATTACATGAGTAATACCTTGAACGTCAATTCCACGAGCTGCCACGTCGGTTGCGATCAATAACTGTAACGTTTTATCACGGAATTGGCCCATCACTTTATCGCGCTGACCTTGAGTAAGATCGCCATGTAATGCATCAATGTCATATCCTTCGCGAGTTAGGCGTTCAGAAATATCTTGTGCATCCAGTTTGGTACGCGTAAAGATGATACCATAGATTCCTGGATTGAAATCGATAATCCTTTTTAAAGTTTCATAACGGTGTTGAGCAGTGGTCACATAATATTGGTGATCAATATTTTTGTTAGCCGTGTTCACTTTACCTACAATAATTTCCTTAGGATCTTTCATGTACTTCTTACTCACCTTACGGATTTCAGCGGGCATTGTTGCGCTGAACAACCAAGTGCTTTCGCGCTTAGGGGTATTCTTTAAGATGAATTCAATATCATCTTGGAAACCCATGTTCAACATTTCATCTGCTTCGTCTAAAACCACGTACTTGATTTGCTCAAGGTTAATGGCTTTTCTTTCAATCAAATCAATCAAACGTCCTGGTGTAGCAACAACAATTTGTACGCCTCTTTTCAAATCGCGAATTTGCAATCCGATAGACGCACCACCATACACTGCTACCACCGAAATGCCAGACATGTATTTTTTAAAGAGTTCAATTTCTTTTACGATTTGCATGCACAGTTCTCTTGTTGGACAAACCACCAAGGCCTGAGGATACTTCGCAGCAGCGTCAATAATGTGCAGTAATGGTAATCCAAAAGCTGCAGTCTTTCCCGTACCCGTTTGCGCCAATCCAATAAAATCTTGGGTTCCGCTTAGCAAAATGGGTATTGCTTGTTCTTGTATTGCGGTTGGGTTCACATACCCCAACTCATCGGTTGCCTGAATCAATCTAGCATCAATTCCCAACCCTTCAAATGTCATCATGTATTAAAAAATTTGCGGCAAAGGTACTTTTAATAGTGGGCTTTCCCTGTTTTTTGTTTGTTAAACCAATCCCAGTGCTTATTTCAGGATTCTTTTGATCCCATTTGCGTTCTCTATCAACTCCTTCAAATATTCGAAATTTTCTTTTTCCAAACACGCTTTGAACTTTCTAAGCTGCGCAATATGTTCATTCAGTACGTCTAATATATTTTCTTTATTCTGCATAAAAATGGGC
>JANOYH010000133.1:0-3198 GCA_031428775.1 Bacteroidota bacterium | reverse complement strand
GCGCCAAATGCCTTGACCTTCCATTAAACCGATTTGTATGGTTGTGTCTTTTTCTATCCATGCTATTGGCATATAGCCACTGTCAATTAAATATCCCTTTACATTTCTTCTATTGGGAAATAGGTTGGGTATGAAGGATTGTACACTGCTATTTGCTGGATTGCTGATGTCAATGGCAAGTAGGTCAGTAAAGCAATCTGCATATAAAGTATTTCCCTTCACGGCAATATCGTAGTTGCCAGGAATAGAAATAAAGTATTTGTTAATGGGAGTTACTGGATTTGTATTATCAATGATATGTATACCCTTTCCATTTTCTACCAAAAAAATACTGTTGCCATAAACGTATATTTTACCCGGAACCACTATTGGTGTTGGTGCAGCGATTTTTACCGCTGATCTAACATCTGATAGTTTTTGTAATACTGGCCTGTATAATTTATAAGTTTGAGTACCACTGTCTTTTAAACAACCCGAAAAACTGCTTACAAATAATACTAGTATTAGCCCTTTTATTAGTAATTGATGCTTTTTCATATAACTTTATTTTGCGTCTTTTTTATTAGAAAATAGGATGGTTTTATTAATCTGGAGGGAGAAAGTGTTCCAATAGGTTTTGTTATTCGTCAATTTTGTAGTTGCAATGATGCCCTCATTATATTTTGCAGTTAGTCCCCAATTATTTTGTATCAAATAACGCATCCCAATATCGATGCTTAAATTGAACGCATTGTTTAAAGCAGGTGCATAATAGAACTGTTTGGATAGCTCGTCTTTAATTAACCATTTTTGTGTGATGATCCATGTAGGACTAGTTCCAAATAACAATTGAATCTTGTTTTTGCGCGAATGATTAATGTTATAATAAAATGTAAAGGGTAAACTTAACCAATGTGCTTGATTGGTAAGCGTTTCTATGCTGCCACCGGTATAATAATGGTCCGCCTTGACTATACTATTATTCTGCGTCAATGCACTATTAATGATTTGGATGGAGTCTATTTGTTTTCCAAAAGGTTGACTGTTTTGATGATAACTATATTGTAAAGCCATCCCAAGACTTACTCTTTTTCCAATTGGTTTTTCATATCCCATTCCTATCAACACATGAAACCCATTAATGGCGCTACTCAATTCTGTAGGAACAGTTGCTCCAGAACCAATGGCTCCAACATTTGAACCGGCTGCAAAACTAAGCCTATCTGCAGCTGAGAATGATTGAGTAATTCCATTATTGTTTTGATGCGTAGTTCCTCCGCCTACAAAAAATATCAAGTGACCTTTTTTGTTAGGGCTAATTTTTGTATTTACAGTTGAAACAAGCTCGGTTGGTATGATTATTTGATTAGCTGTTTTTTGTTCAACTAATGATTCATTACTGGGATGTTCTTTTGTACTATCAATGAGTAGGCTAGGATTTGACTGTTGTGTAATTGATGTTTGAATTGGATTACTTGAATCATTGTTTGAAAAGAGTTTATTACTTTTCTGGTATCTATTGGGGATGATTTTTGATGGAGAAAAAGAGAGATTTGTGGTTTGATTAGCTGTCGAAATATTTTTTTCATGAATAGGTTGAACTGATAGTTGTATTGTTGGTTGAACAGGAGATTGAGCGGTTGCTTGAACCGTTGGTGGATACTTTTGAACTGTATCTTTCGCTACTTTTTTTGACATCCAATAGCCTCCTGCAATCAATATCCCACAAATGCCAACCCACCAAAAGGCAGGAAATTTTCTAGATGGTTTTTTGTCCAATGCAGCAGCAACTTCTTTCCAAACCTGTTCTGAAGGCTGGAGCTGAAATTGGCTCAACTGTTCGGCTATATTGTTTTCAAAACTATTTTGCATGTGTTCCTTTTTGATAGTGGTTGTTTTGTTCTTTGATATAATTGATCAATAATGCCCTAGCCCTACTATATTGACTCCTTACCGTATTCAGATTCATTTCTAACATGGTGGCCACTTCTGCGTATTCAAATCCTTCTAGTGCTACAAGATTAAAAATGGTTTGATATCCTGTTGGCAGTTTTCTAATGCATTCTATGAGTTCTTTGGTATCCAAATTGATGGATGGATTGTCGTTACTAATTGGATGCATACTGATTGCATCTATCTGCATTTCATTCCGATACTTACTGTGTTTCTTCAAATAACTGATGGCAGTATTTACCACAATTCTCCTGATCCACGATTCTATAGGTACTTTTTGCTGATAACTACCCATATGTTGAAAGACTTTGATAAATGATTCCTGTAAAATGTCTTCTGCGTCTTCTAATTGTTTGGTATACCTATAGCAAACGCCTAGCATCTTTGGAGCATACAACTGATAGAGCGCTGCTTGAGCAGTTCTATTACCTTTAATACAGTCTTTAATCAGTTCTTTTGTTTGCATAATGGATGCTACTTACTATGACTCCGTTTTAATGCTTTTCATTGCAATAGAAGGGTAAAATTTCAAAATAAAGTTGAAATCCTTTAATAACTCCTTCTGTATAAAGTTGAAATCCATTTTTCCCTCCTTCTGTATTAGTTTTGCCGCATGGAATGGAAACAGGAATTTGTTGATGGGAAACTGTTATTAATAGACAAGCCAATGGAATGGACTTCTTTTGATGTTGCCAATAAAATCAGGGCATTGGTGAAAGTTAAAAAAGTGGGACATGCTGGCACGCTTGACCCCTTGGCTACCGGTCTATTGATTATTTGTACCGGAAAATTCACTAAGAAGATCAATGAATACATGGGTATGGATAAAGAATACACGGGAACATTTACCCTTGGGGCCACTACAGCTACTTACGATTTAGAATCTGATCCGGATAATTTTAAAGACTTTAGTCAACTCACAGTTGAACAAATACATCAAGCTACAAAAGCATTTACGGGCAATATACTTCAAATGCCTCCCCAACATTCTGCTATCAAAAAAAATGGCGAGCGCTTATATGTTTCCGCCAGAAAAGGCGAGTTTGTTGAAGTGGAAGCTAGACCTGTTACCATTCATTCATTTACGGTTGAAAAAATTGAATTACCCTTGGTTTATTTTAAAGTTGTCTGTTCTACCGGTACCTATATCAGAAGCCTTGCAAATGACTTTGGACAGCTGCTTGGAGTAGGTGCATATATGAGTAGTCTTATTAGAACTAGAATTGGGCAGTTCGAATTAAAAGATGCCAGTACTCTTGCTGCATT
>JANOYH010000132.1:0-2265 GCA_031428775.1 Bacteroidota bacterium | reverse complement strand
CTGCTGTGATGATTGCACCAGACGACATTTCTTTAATAGCAGGCACAAGTGAAGAGAGAAGAAAATTAGTGGATAGTATCATATCCCAAATTAATAGGCCTTATTTGCACGCACTCATTCAATACAATAAATTATTGTTACAAAGAAATAGCTTGATGAAACAATGGGGTGAACATGGACAAATCGACGAAATGCTCTTAGAAATCATTGACCAACAACTTTGTAAGCATGGTGATTTTATTTATGCAGAAAGAAATCAATTTCTATTGGGATACTTACAACTGACTGGTGAAATATATCAGAAAATTTCTGGTGATGTGGATGCGGTGTTTTTGCAATATGAATCTCGCTTGCATCAGCAGGATATGCAGACATTGTTACAACAACAAAAACAAAAAGACCGTTTGTTGCACAGAACTTCAGCAGGAATACACAAAGACGATTTGATTTTTCAATTGCAAGAACAACCTTTTAAAACGGAAGCATCACAGGGTCAACGCAAAAGTTTACTCTTTGCACTAAAACTAGCGGAGTGGCAGATCTTGAAAAAAGAAAAGGGCTTCACCCCCATTTTATTATTAGACGACGTATTTGAAAAACTGGACGAAATCAGAATGTTTCAATTATTGAACTGGGTTTGCACGGAAAGCGACGGACAGGTTTTCATCACTGATACGCACGCTAGTAGGCTAAAAGAACAAATGAAAAAAATTCAATCTCCTTTTCAAATGATTGAATTGTATCTTTGATTTATGTCTGAATTTCACATTGGTGATGCAATAAAAGGCTTTCTTAAAAAAAGTCACCTTAATAATGGCGTGCGTGCTGTGCAGATTGAAGAAATCTGGGAAAAATTGATGGGTAAAACCATTGCCAAGTACACCGACAAAATAAAAATATTCAACAAAAAATTATATATCCAAACTGCTGTTGGGCCTTTAAAAAACGAATTGCAATATCAAAAGCCACAGATCATTGCAAGGGTAAATGAAGCATTTGGGGAAACCGTGATTGACGAAGTAATTATCACTTAAAATTTTAGTTGAACTAGTGTTTTTTACTTGAATAAGTAAAAGACAGGTGCGGAAAATAAAAAACAAATTGTGAATGCTAATTACTTTTTTTAAGTATACTTATTTCTGCTAGGATGTCTTTTTCGTACGCATAACTGAATTTTTTCACAACCTTTGCTTGTTGCATAAAATAGATAGTAGGTATCACCCTTGCCATTGTTTTTAACACGGTTGCATCAGACTTTAGAATGATTTCTTCAGGAAATTTTTCAGCTGCTGTAGCTGCGTCAGAGCTTACTATGAAAAGGGGCATCTTTTTTTGATGGGCAGCTTCTATGATATTTTCTATTGAAATTTTCCAGCTATCGAATGCCTCAAAATCTCTAGCAATCAACAAAATAAATTGTGTTGTTTCAAACAAAGCCTTGGTGGTATCTGATCCATTCATGGTTTGTAAACTGAAACTTGAAATGGGTGCTTGAAGGTTATTTCCTTTTTTTACTATTACGTCTTTACGATCAACATAGATATAACTAGAATCAAAGTCGTCCGGAAAATGTGCTTGGTCGAATAGAACCGTTTTCCCATTTTTTTGGTACACAAAATTCAATGCTAAACTATCTGGAATGGTGCCAGCAGGTGTTTGCATTTGTTGAAGCAAATCATTTCCTTTTTTATAGGGCAAACAATCCACTATGGGTAAATATTTCAGTACATAAAACTGAATAGAGAATGTGCTGATAAACCCGATGGTTAGAAGGAGGATAGAAAAAAATGGCGACAAACCCGGCTTGATTTTATGCTGCAGAAAAAACAAAATCAGTATCAATGCCAACAATAGCAAGTCTTTCATAAACGACTGTATGGATGTTAAAGGGATACAATCACCAAAACATCCACAAGTTTTAATTTTACCTGAAAACGCCGCGTATGCTGTAAGAAAAGTAAAGAATAGGATTAGCATCAATAAAAGCCAACTAAAAAGTTTCATTTGCCATCCAATGATTACTGCAAGGCCTGCAACTATTTCAAATACATTCATCAAAAAGGAGAAATACAAAGCATAATCTTGTAAACTGTGTAGGCCAAACACCTCAAAAAATTCCTGCATTTTGTAAGCTAGTCCAAGTGGATCATTCGCTTTAACCAATCCAGAAAAGATAAAAAGCAATCCTACAAACCAGCGTATTAAGAGCAGTAATATTTTCATAATTAGCTTTTATGTTTTCCTTCTTCCATTAAAATCAGTGCA
>JANOYH010000131.1:0-2575 GCA_031428775.1 Bacteroidota bacterium | reverse complement strand
GGCTAAAAGTCAATCAGTACAAGCCTTACAGGGTTTTCTCCAAGCTATTTCGATCGGATTAAGAAGAATTAATTGTATCGCAAAGTCCGATCGAAATAGCTTGGAGAAAAATTACGATTAAGCGCAATGATCGCAGAGACTCGCTATACTATCAGTAACACCTGCGTAGAGAGTTGGTATCTCAATGAAAATTGCCCCTGAGCCAAAATTCATTAAAATGGCGTCTTCTTTTTGCTCAAAAGCAGCCAACTCTGCCTCTAGTTGCTCATGAAAATCACTATTTCCACTCATCATACGAGCACCCATTGGAGTAGCTAGACCATATTTTGCAGAAGCTTCTGCATCGGTTTTACGCACTTCTGGGTGATTAGCCAAGCCCAAATAATTGTTTAAACTCCACACAATCATTTCTTGTCCACGAAATTTCATCCTACTGCCAATTTCTCCTTCTAACTTAGGGAAAGCAAAATAACCATGTGCACGTTCGCGGTGTTTTCCTATTGGACCACCACTACTCTTCCTTAATTTTTCAAAAATGTCTGCCATATCATTTGTTTATATATTCCTTGAATTGGGCGCAAAAATAAACTTTTAAGCCCGACGAACAAAGCCAAATATTTCATCATGGGTTTCAACAAGCCCCTATTCCATTATTCCGCCCTTTTTAACCTAATCATTTCTTAACCAAATCGCTGAGCATTACACAGCTTCAACCCCTATTTTTGCACACTAAAATCATTGAATGAAGCAATTCACCCTTTTATTTGTCTTTTTCATTTCTACTTTTGTTATTTGGGCACAAAATAAATCAGCCACAACAATATCTGCTGCTTCAAAACCCAAACTAGTAGTGGGTATCATGATTGATCAGATGCGGTGGGACTACCTCTACCGCTTTCAACCACTCTTTAAAGCCAATGGCGGATTTAATAAGTTGATGGGCGAAGGATTCTCCTGCGACAATACTTTAATCCCTTATGCTCCTACCGTTACCGCATGTGGACATGCTTGTGTATATACGGGAACTGTTCCCGCTATAAACGGTATTACAGGGAATAGCTGGTACGATAATCAACTCTTACGTAGTGTTTATTGTAGTGAAGACAAATCAGTAAAAACGGTAGGCAGTATTTCAGATGATGGACAAATGAGTCCAAAGAATATGCTTACAACTACTATTTGTGATGAATTGCGATTAGCTACCAATTTCAAAAGTAAAGTAATAGGTATCGCTATTAAAGACCGTGGTTCTATTTTGCCTGCAGGTCATGCTGCAAATGGGGCTTATTGGTATAATAGCAAATCAGGCGACTTCATAACCAGTTCTTATTATATGCAAGAACTTCCCAATTGGGTGAATCAATTTAATCAAAGAAAACTGGTAGATTCATTGTATACTTTAGGATGGAAAACGGCCCTACAAAAGGAAACCTATTTGGAATATGCTACAGACGATGTAAAAGCATACGAGGGAAAGCCATTTGGAAAAGAGGCCATTGGATTCCCCTATGATTTATCTGGTTTTAAAGGTAAGGATTATAGCAAAATTTCCAGCACCCCACATGGCAATACCTTGACGGTTGAAATGGCCATTGCTGCTGTAAAAGCAGAGCAATTGGGAAAGGGAAGCGCTACCGATTTTCTGGCTTTGAGCTTTTCATCACCTGATTATATTGGTCATAGTTTTGGTCCGAATTCATGGGAACAGGTTGACGATTATGTAAGGCTAGACGAAGAATTAGGTAGGTTATTAGCGTTTTTGGATGCGCAAGTAGGAAAGAATCAATACACGGTTTTTTTAACAGCCGATCATGCTGTGGCACACGTTCCTGGATTTATGAAAGAGCATAAATTGCCCGCAGGAAATTTCGACGACTTCACTACACGTAAAGAATTAAACGAACTATTTCTTGCAAAATATGGTGTGGCAAGTCTTGTCAATAATATGACCAATTACCAAGTTTCGCTGAATCATAAAAAAATCGACTCTGCAAAACTTGATTTCCATGTCATTACTCAAACTGTGATCGACCATTTGTTAACAAAAGACGCCATTGCAAATGCATTTGAAACAAGAAAAATACTGCAAACAAGCCTACCTAAAACGCAACGAGAAATGTTTGTAAATGGCTATTTTCCCAACCGCGCAGGCGACATTCAATTTGTGTTGAAACCTGGTTATATGGAAGGAGGAAGCACTGGAACTACGCACGGCTTATGGTCGCCTTATGATGCCCATATCCCCTTACTTTTTTATGGCTGGGGGATCAAGAAAGGGAGGTCTAGAAAAGAATATTATATGACAGACATTGCTCCAACCATTGCAGCCTTACTAAATATTCAAATGCCCAATGGTTCAGTTGGAAAGCCTATTGAGGAAGTAATGAAATGATGGAAAATTAAAAAGTCAAAAGTAAAAAGTCAAAATTAAAAATTTCGACTTTTTACTTTCCTACTTTATTACCCTAATTTTTTCTTCAAGTTCTGGTCTAAGGCTTCTAGGAACTCTTCTGTGTATAGATAGTGTTCGCCATGATTCATTTTGCTACCGTGTATACAAAGAGCCAAATCTTTG
>JANOYH010000130.1:0-15426 GCA_031428775.1 Bacteroidota bacterium | reverse complement strand
TGAACCTAAGAAAAGTGGGTGCAGCGGCTAAAGAGATGTTACTGAAAGCCGCTAGTCAACATTGGTCTGTATCAGTAGAAGAATGTTTTGCAGAAAATGGAACGGTTATTCATAAAGGATCTGGCAAAAAATTGAGTTATGGTGAATTAGCGGAAGCCGCTTCTAAAATGGAAACGCCCAAATCGCCTAAGTTAAAAGAGGCGAAAGATTTTAAGATTTTGGGAAAGTCGGTTTCACGCCCAGATATCTTGCTTAAAGTGAATGGTTCGGCTCAATTTGGCATTGATGCTACTACTCCGGGTATGGTCTATGCTTCTATAGAGCGTTGTCCAGTTTTTGGTAGTAAACTTATCAGCTTTGATGATACAGCAACCAAAAAAATAAAAGGGGTAATAGGCGTGGAAACCTGCGAAAGGATTCATGGGGTGTACAAATCGGAAGGTATTGCAGTGATAGCAGTGAACTATTGGGCAGCAGTACAAGGCAGAAAAGCGCTGGTAGTTAAATGGGACCATCAAGGAAATGAAACCTTTAACTCCAAAACATTCGAACAAAGCTTGCGTGATGCTTCAAAAGAAGAAGGCGCTATTGCACATAATCAAGGTGATTTCGACAATGCTTTTAAAGAGTCGAAAATTAAAATAGAATCATTTTATGAAACCCCGGTTGTTTCACATTCACCCATAGAGCCAATGAATTGTTTGGCCAGTTTTACTGAGGGAAAAAAATTAGAAATTTGGACATCCACTCAAGTACCTGGAAGCATTGTCAATGATTTTTCAAAAACATACGGGGTTGCACCAGAAGATTTGAAATTACATGTTATGTTTAATGGAGGAGGCTTTGGTAGGAGGTTGTATCCCGATTATATACATGAAGCGGTTCAGCTGACCAAAAAAATTGGTAAGCCTGTTAAGACTATCTGGACAAGAGAAGACGATACCAAACAAGGCCCCTTCAGGCCCATGACTTATTCGGCACTAAAAGCGGGCATTTCTGCAGAGGGTAAAGCCGTAGCATTTCAACACAAAGTGATAGCACCCACTTTGGAGATGGAAAAAGACTACGATAAAACCAAAAGCAATGGTACCATGACGGAAGGGATTAGTGAGCAGAAGTATGAAATTGAACACATGAAAAATTTGTATGTGCACCAATATTTGCAGGTGCCACTTGCTGCATGGAGGGCTGTGACCAGCACAACACTTGCTTTTGCACATGAATGTTTTATAGATGAAATGGCTGTTGCTGCAAAGAAAGATCCAATGGAATTCCGACTAAGCATGCTCACCAAAGAATCAGACACCAAAAATGTGTTGAATAAATTAAAAGAAGTCTCTAATTGGAACAAACCATTGCCAGCAGGTTGGGGTAGAGGCGTAGCGCAGTATGAATTTTTTGCAGGGCTGGGTGGATATGTGATAGTAGTATCAAAGAAAGGCACTGGAATTAAAATTGAAAAAGTGTACGCTGTGATAGACTTGGGTACCGTAGTAAATCCAGATAATACCAAGGCACAGGTGGAGGGTGCAGCAGTGATGGCGTTAACAGCAGCAATTAAGAATGGAATTAGTTTCGATAAAGGACAAACTGTCCAATCCAATTTCCACAATAACCCATTAATCCGCATCAATGAAATGCCAAAAGTAGAAGTGCATATTTTAGCCAATGGAGGCGCCAAAATTAAAGGAGTAGGGGAACCAGGCTTGCCTCCTTTTGCACCGGCTTTATGTAATGCCATATTTGCAGCAACAGGTAAGAGGATTAAAAGGTTACCATTTGATATCAATAAAATTGTTTAGTTATTGATTGGCAACAGATAAAACGTTCCATTTAAGATGCAAGAAATCAAGGCTATTGTTGCAGCATACGACGCCATTGCAAAGCTGGGTATTAAGTCGGCTTTGGCCACTGTAGTGCATGTTTCAGGTTCATCCTATAGAAGACCTGGTGCAAGGATGTTGGTTACTGAACAGGGGCAACTAACCGGCGCCATTAGTGGGGGTTGTTTGGAAGGGGATGCACTTAGAAAAGCAGTTCTTGCCATTACGCAAGGAAAAAATAAATTGGTAGTCTATGATACTACGGATGAAGACGACGCAAAATTGGGCATACAGTTGGGATGTAATGGCGTTGTCAGTATTCTTTTTGAACCCATTCGGTTGGAAGATCCACAACCAATCAACTGTTTAAGGGCATCCATCGCAACTAGAAAAGATTTTTTATTGGTGACAGGTTATTCATTAAATCAACAGGCACATTTTGGAACCATTTGTGCACCATATAGTCAAGAAATAGTTGCAACAGGTCTACCTGAAATTTCCAAGCAAGTGTTGCAATTGAAATTGTCAAGGCATGAATTGGTCATGGTCAATGAAAATGAACAACAGTTCTTCTTTGAATATATCCAGCCTCCTATTGCATTGTTTATTATTGGTGCTGGAAATGACGCAATCCCATTAGCAAAAATTGCTGCATTAATCGGTTGGTCGGTTACCCTAATCGACGGAAGGGCCACCCATGCCAATAGGCAAAGATTTCCACAAGTAGATCAAATACTGGTAGGCAAGCCACCTACTATCATTGACCAATTGAGTTTTGATGAACGAACAGCCCTGGTATTAATGACACATAATTATCAATACGATATTGACCTGTTTTCATTGCTCATTGATCAGCCAATTGGTTATTTGGGTTTACTTGGACCAGCATCAAAACGAGATCGCATGTTGGCTGATTTAAGCTTGAGGGGATTGAATATTAACGATCAATACATGAAAAAAATATTTGGACCAACTGGCCTCAATTTAGGGGCAGAAACGGCAGAAGAAATTGCCCTGTCTATTAGCTCAGAAATTATGTCGGTGCTCATGGAAAAAGAGCCCATCCATCTTAAAAAGAAATTAGCACCCATACACGAGCAAATATGAAAATTGGGGTAGTCATATTAGCAGCAGGAGCTGCCTCAAGAATGGGTAAAGCAAAAATGCTCCTGCCTTTCAAAGAGCATTCCATTCTCCTACATATTTTGCAAGAAGTAAAAGCCATTCATCCTGCTAGCATCTGTTTGGTAACCGGAAAATACCAGCATGAAATTGAAACAGCATTGGATAAAGACTTGGTGCCGATAGTACAGAATGACCACTGGTCAAATGGTATGGCAGGTTCCATCAAATTGGGTTTAGCAAACTTGTTACAAAACCAGCCTTTATTAGACGCAGTTATTTTAGTGGTAAGTGATCAACCTTTTCTTGATAGAACGGTATTGACAAATCTGTTGGATGTTTACAAACAGACAGGTAAAGGCATGATTGCTGCTAACTATGAAGGCATCCATGGAACCCCTGTTTTATTTGCCAAACAATATTTTAATGAATTGGAAAAATTAGTGGGAGATAAAGGTGCTAGCGCTATCTTGCAAGCTAATCTAGACGACCTAGCAACCATTGAATTTCCTTTGGGTGCCTTGGATATTGATACGGAAGAAGATTATCAAAGATTATTGCGTTTAATAAATGAAGCCCATGTTAAAAGATAGTCATCATAGAATACACGATTACTTGAGAATTTCTCTCACCGATAATTGCAACCTACGTTGCTTTTATTGTATGCCAGATGAAGACTATCATTTTATGCCGCAACAACAATTAATGCAAGCAGACGAAATTATGTCCATTGCTCGTTTGTTTGTTGAGCAAGGCATCAAGAAAATTAGATTAACTGGTGGAGAACCACTCGTTAGAAAAGACGCTGCCGAGATTATTCGGTTATTGGGTTCCTTAAATGTAGAGCTCTCCATCACTACTAACGGAACAAGGGTAGAAATGTTTATAGAGGATTTTAAAAAGGCGGGAATTAAGTCGGTCAACCTCAGTCTAGATACCTTAAAAAAGGAAAAATTTCATCTCATAACAAGAAGGGACCAGTTTGATAAAGTAAAAAATAGTATTCAATTATTATTGGACCAGCATTTTAAAGTAAAAGTGAATGTGGTAGTGGTGAAGGGATTGAATGATGATGAGATATTGGATTTTATTGATTGGACAAAACACACACCCATTCATATTCGCTTTATTGAATTCATGCCATTTGATGGGAATAAATGGAATAGTGAAAAGTTGGTCACATTGCAAGAAATGTTAGCAATCATTTCTGCAAAATACCCGATTGCGCCAAAAGAAAATGCCTTGCACGATACCAGTAAAAACTATGCTATTGATGGACATCAGGGTAGCTTTGCAGTGATTAGTACCATGAGTGCTCCTTTTTGTAGTACCTGCAATAGGATCCGATTAACTGCAGATGGAAAAATTAAAAATTGCCTATTTTCTGAAGAAGAAACAGACTTATTAAAGGCCTTTAGAAATGGCGACCCATTGTTGCCTTTAATTATTCATTCCATTAAAGGTAAACACAAGGAATTAGGCGGGCAGTTTTCAAAACAATTTGAATTGATTGATGCAGGAACATTGCACAATAGAAGCATGATAGCCATTGGCGGATAAAGAAATTCTATGATAACCGTAGCAGAAGCAAAAAGCATCATCCAAGAAAATACCGTTATTTCAGCCCCGGTTATTTTGCCCATTGAAAATTCTATGGGTTATGTATTAGTGAATGATGTGGTGAGTGGACTGCATCTTCCACCTTTTAAGCAATCGTCGATGGATGGTTATGCCATTAGGTTCAGTGATTGGGAACAAGAATTACCCATTCAAGATGAACTGCCTGCAGGAAGTTTTAGGCAAATTGAATTGTCTGAGAAAGCAGCCATCAAGGTTTTTACAGGAGGCCCCATTCCTTTAGGGGCCGATCTTGTTGTTCAAAAAGAATGGGTGAATGTAAAGGATGGAAAAATCAGTTTACAATCAGATCCCATACCAATTGGATCAAATATTAGAAACCCTGGAGATGATATTTGTGAAGGTGCAATTGCTATTAAAGCAGGCACACAAATTGCCACATTTCATATTGCAGTGATGGCAAGCTTGGGACTAAGTGCCGTTAAAGTATATCAGAAGCCAACGGTGGCCATTGTGATTACTGGCAATGAATTGGTATTACCTGGCAACCCTTTGTTGTATGGCCAAGTGTATGAGTCCAATTCCTATGCACTTAAAGCAAGTCTGCAAAAATTGGGGATTCATGAAGTAGGCATTTTTTATGCAAAAGACCATTTAGAAGAAACTTCTTGGAAACTTGGTGAAGCACTATCTCAATATCAAATGGTCCTATTAACTGGAGGTGTAAGTGTAGGTGAATACGACTTTGTTGCGGAAGCTTGCAAAAAACAGGAAGTGGCTACTTTGTTTCATGGAGTGGCACAAAAGCCAGGTAAACCACTATATGTTGGTAGAAAAGGGGATCAGTTGGTATTTGGACTGCCTGGGAATCCAGTATCCGTTTTAAGTTGTTTTCAACAATATGTTTCACTTGCCATTCAAACTATGTTAGGATTATCTGTTTGTGAACCTGTTTTTGGAAAATTAAAATATGCTTTCGAAAAAAAATCAGGTCTTAGCTTTTTCTTGAAAGCCTATGTAGAGAATGGAATTGTAAGCATATTAAAAAGTCAAGCTTCCTATCAACTAAGTAGTTTGGTTGATGCCAATTGTTGGGTTGAATTAGACGCAACAACCAATAAATTCGAACAATACAGTCAGGTGAAACTGCACTTGTTCAATTAATCCATGCCTATGCAAGAATTGTTACTATATGGAGGGTGTTTTTTTTTAGTGGCTTTTTTGTATTCTTCTGTTGGTCATGGTGGTGCTAGCGGATACTTAGCGTTGATGGCATTATTTGGATTTGCGCCAATGTTGATTAAGCCAACCGCTTTACTTTTGAATGTGGTGGTTTCATTGATTGCATTTATTAGTTTTTATAAAGCAAAGCATTTTAAGGGAGCGCTACTCTGGCCCTTGGTAATGGGTTCCATACCCTTTGCATACTTGGGCTCTATCATGATTCTACCTGATGGGATATATAAAAAATTATTGGGCATAGTATTGCTATTGTCAATTATCAGATTGCTTTGGACTAGTTCAAGTCAAACCATTCAACCAGCTCCAAAAGTGTATTGGCTTTTTCTGATTGGGGCAAGCATTGGTCTCTTGTCGGGTATGATAGGAATGGGAGGAGGAATCCTATTATCTCCTATATTGGTCTTGATGCACTGGGCCAATCAAAAACAAACTGCTGCAATCAGTGCAATCTTTATATTTTTGAATTCTGTTGCAGGTATTATTGGTCAATTTCAAAATGGATTTGAATTGAATGCACAAATTGGCTCTATCATAGGCTTTGTTTTGGTTGGGGGCTGGTTAGGTGCGTATATAGGTGCTAGAAAAATTCCTGCACAAAAAATGAAATACTTACTAGCAACTGTTTTGGTATTGGCTGCTGGTAAACTTTTTTTTGTTAAATGATGAATTATGGAACTTTTATTTTTTGGTTCATTAACGGATATTACACAAGTAGAAAAAATGTCTATGGATACTATTATTGATACCGATTCTTTAAAAGAACTGTTAATCATAAAATACCCAGGGTTTCAAAAAGCTAAATATTTTATAGCCATCAATCAACAAATGGTTCATCAAAATACGGCATTAAAACAAGATGATATAGTGGCATTGATGCCGCCATTCTCTGGAGGATAATATTGCAAAAACTAAACAGATATATCAGACAAATCATTTTGCCAGGATTTGGCATCAAAGCACAAGAAAAATTACTTGCTGCTAAAGTATTAGTGGTTGGGGCAGGTGCACTTGGTTGTAGTTCGATTCAATATCTAGCAGGAGCAGGTGTTGGCACAATTGGTATTGTTGATTCAGACCTAATTAGTGAAAGCAATTTACACAGACAATTGTTGTATTATCCAACTGATATAGGAAAGAAAAAAACCAGTATTGCAGCTAAAAGAATTAAACTGCAAAATGAACAAATTGTTGTGGATGAATATCCTTTTGCTTTCAATAGAAAAAATGCACTAGAATTAATAGGAGCTTATGACTTGGTCATAGATGCCACGGATAATTTTCAAACGAAGTATCTCATCAATGATGCTACAGCTATACTTGCAAAGCCCATGATTTTTGGTGCTGTAACTAGGTATGAAGGACAACTGTCAGTTTTTAATGTGGGGTTTCAAGATTTGCCCGCAAATAATTATCGGCAATTGTTTCCAATTCAACCAAAAGAAGGAGAAACTGGATCTTGTGAACAGATGGGTGTACTAGGAGTATTGCCTGGAATTATTGGTACCATGCAAGCTGCTGAAGCAATAAAATTAATTACAGGAATTGGTGAGCCATTGGTTGGTAGATTGTATAATTATCATCTTTTGCAGGGCAAAGGGTATGAACTTTGCATACAAACAAAACAGACCATGCCTGCAATGAGTATCAGTGAGTTCATGGCATTGGTAGATGAAGTAGATTTTAACTGTGAGAATGGTATTGATGCTGGAAATGATATTGAGAAAGTAGATGAAATGGAAGATGTGGAAGAAATCAATGTGGCGAAATTTCAAACATTGCGAAAACATCCAGACGTTTTTGTATTAGATGTTAGAGAGTCTCATGAATATCCATCGATCAACTTTTCAGACCTGCAAATTCCTATGTCGGAATTAATGTCTAAAATTACCGCTTTGCCCGATAAAGAAATATGTGTGATTTGTCACCAAGGCATCCGAAGTGTGTATGCAGCACAGCAAATTCAACTGCAAAGGGGACTGAAAGTGTATAGTTTAAAAGGTGGACTCACCGCCTACTTTAATCAAGAACCATCATGAAAGAAAAAAAGTTAATAAATATTTTTGTGGAAGGAGCCATCCCCGCAAAAAAAATAGCCGACGATATTCAAAAGCATGCCAGCAATACGGCTATTGGGGCGCATAGTATTTTCTTGGGACAAGTACGCGCTGATGAAAAAGACGCTGTTCTTGTTTCTGCCATTGAATACACGGCTTATCAAGAAATGGCGTTAGAGAAAATGTACGAAATTAGGGAAGCGTTATTTAATAAATATAGCTTGACTTGCCTGCATGTTTACCATAGTCTTGGTACCATAAATGTAGGAGAAATCTGTTTATTCGTTTTTGTATCATCAAAGCATCGAAAAAGCGCCATAGACGCTTGCGAGGAATTAGTAGAAAGCATAAAAAAGGAATTACCCATCTGGGGAAAAGAAATTTGCAACAATCAAACTGTTGTTTGGAAAGAAAATATAAGATAGTTCATACGTGTTTTTCACGTTTTTATCGGGTGAAAACACTGAATTTTATTTTCTAAAATTTAGCTAATGTTTTAGTTATATGATCATGTGATCCCTGCTGGGATTGAGTTTCAATGAACGCATTTAATTTAATCGGATACATTGCGTGTTTGAAACACTTAAAATCAAGATAGTTCGGTGTTTTCCTCATTTGCATTTCATTTAACTTCATTCAAGTTTGTAGCCCACGCTTACTTCTTTACAATCCCCCCGGTTTGTAATCAACATTTTTGATGAAAATTTTTAGGTATGATCCTTATGGAAGGGTGATCTCATTGTTTTAATCAAGCTTTAGTTCAATTTATTTTAAGCTAAAAGTTGTTACAAAAAATGACTATAAATCTACTCAATTCATTTAAGCGCAAAACGGCAATTTTATTTCTGTTAGCATGTATTTTATCAATAGGTGGTTTTGCTCAAATGTCTTTATTAGAATCTGAAGACCATTTTAAACAATCTGAATACAGCACACAATTTTTACCATCTTTTGCCACTGCGCCTTGCGTAGCTGGAACCGTAAATAGATTTACAGGTTCATACCATTCCAATTTATACATCGGTAATGCGAATGGTACGAATGTTTTGTTGGCATGGGGACAAAACATGCTCACCTATACAACAGCTTCTGCAGGTAATATCACCAGTCCAGTGTTTGTGAATACATCCAGTTATGCTGGAATTCCTTATGAAGTTCGTTCGTCAAGTACGGGTGGTGCAAGTGGTCCAAGTGTAATGGCCATGCGCACTTCTTCCAAATTGTATGTGTTTGGAAATACTACAAACATTAGTGCAATTACATCTATGGCAAATTTTGGAGGAACTTCTTTAATTAGTGCCAATAGTGATGTTACTTCAAAATTGCCCGCAGGAGTTGCCATTACAGATGTTGCTCAAATTGCAGTTTCTCAAACGGCTTTTGCTATCGTAACAAATGCGGGACATGTCTACACTTTAACTAAACAAGTAGAAATTCAAGGGGATAAAGCCGTACTTGGAACAGGGATCTGGCATCACGTAACATTGATTGATGGAACAACTTTTCTTTCTGGGGTAGTTAAATTTTCTTTATCCAGTTCAGGTGCTTTTGCACTTACTTCTACAGGGAAAATTTACTATTGGGGTTCTCCAGCAAATGTAAATGGCATTGCACTAACTGGGGCTGCCGCAAGTTATAATTATGCTTATGACATGTCGGCTCAAATTCCAGTAGGAACTAATGTAACAGATCTTGTTGTATTAGGCGTTTCAAACGCAACAACTACCAATAATACCAGTGTATTTTTTCTATTGTGTAATAATTTAAAAGTATATAGTTGCGGATTGAATGAAGATGGGGTATTAGGTGTTGGAAATGGATCGGTCGCTTTTAACCAAGCAACTTTTCAACAAGTCAGTGGTTTGAGTAATATTGTAAGAATTGATGGCAATACTGAAGCGGGTCTTTTTACCATGGGTGCCATGTCAAGTGATGGTAGAATATATGGTTGGGGAGATGGCGTTGCTTCTATGTTAGGCATTGCCGCTCAATCCAGTTATACAACTAGTTATACCAATGTAACACCTGTTGATATTTTTGGCTTTGGTGGTTTTCTTGACTTTAGTATTGCAGGACATTTTACCATTGCATTTTTTACAAATCCGAGCACATCGGTTGATCAGTATTGTTATGTTGGCCACAATACGGGTGGATCCATTGGTCTACCAGCTATTGTAACGCCAGTAATTAACAACGGGGCTATTTCTCGACTAGACGCACCACCTCCCATCAGTTTTAATTGTTCAAATTCACAACCAACTATTGAAGTAACTGAAACCCTTACTGCATTTAGTTCCTGTATTGGTTCTGCATCAGCCAGTCAAACATTTACGGTTACAGGTGCTAATATGTCTAATAATATCAGCTTAGCAGCGCCTACAGGATTCGAAATTTCTACCTCATCAGGAAGTGGGTATGGTTCTACAGCAACACTCACGCAATCTGGAGGTACGGTTGCTGCAATAATTATTTATTTGCGGATTGCAGCAGGAACAACTGGAACGGTATCAGGTAATATTGTTTGCAGTTCTTCAGGCGCTACAAGTATTTCAGTTCCCATAACTGGAACAGTAAATACTTTGCCTACCATTGCAACTGTAACGGGTGCAGCAAGAACGGGACCAGGAAGCTTAACACTATCGGGAACAGTTACTCCAGCAACTGGAACCACCATTGATTGGTTTGCAACAACATCAGGAGGAACGGTACTCACTGCTGGAAATCTAAATTTTAATACTGCTGTCATTTCAAGTAGCACCACTTATTTTGCTGAAGCAAGAAATTCAGCTACTGGTTGTTTATCTACTGGCAGAACTGCAGTAGTTGCAACAGTGAATGGAGTGTTTTCTGCAGGAAATATTGGTGCAGACCAATCCTTTTGTTTTGGTACAAATGCAAGTACCATCAATTCAATCACAACGGCTTCTGGTGGAACCGGGAGCATTACTTATCAATGGCAGTCGTCTCTTGATAACAGCAATTTTATGAATATAACTGGTGCAACACAATTAACCTATGCACCAACTGCATTAACACAAACTACCTATTTTAAAAGAAATGCCATTACTACTATTGATGGTACTATAGCATCTAATACAATCACAATCACTATACAACCACTACCCGTTGTAAGCTTGCCTATTGACAATGCTAGAACTGGAACTGGCCCAGTAATCATTAGTGCAACTGCATCTTCTGGATCAACATTGGACTGGTACGCGGCTAGTACCGGAGGAACAATTTTAACGGGGGGGAATGCAGTCACTACTTTTACAACAGCAAGCATATCGGTAAGCACTACCTATTATGCGGAAGCCAGAAATAATACTACAGGATGTGTTTCCACCAATCGTTTAGCTGTTGTGGCAACTATCAATGGTTCGTTTGCACCTGGATCTATTGGAACAAATCAAACCCTATGTAATGGAACGGTGGCTGCTGCCTTAACATCAATAACTGCGGCATCTGGTGGAACTGGAACCATCAGCTATCAGTGGGAACTGTCTACTACTTCATCAATTAGCGGGTTTTCAACTATTGCTGCTGCGGTTGCTGTAGGGTATAGTCCGGGCACCCTCTCTCAAACAACTTATTTCAGACGTGTTGCGAATACAAGCTTTGATGGTGCCATTTATAGTAATGTAATTACCATCACAATAAATCCGTTACCAGCTGCGCCAACTGCCATCAATGGGTCAAGAACAGGTACAGGTGTTTTGTCGATAGGAAGTATTGTAAGTGCAGGCGAAACAACCGATTGGTATGCTGCTTCAACTGGAGGAACTGTTTTATCTGGGGGTACAGGAATCAATACTTATAGTACGCCTGTTTTAACATCAACCACCATCTATTATGCTCTTGCAAGGAATTCAATTACCGGATGTATTTCTATGGCAAGAACACCAGTCACAGCAACAGTGGTCATTCCTACACCTGAAATTTCTGTAACGGGATCATTTAGCAGTTTCAACGCCTGTGTGGGTGCTGTATCGGCGGAACAAATATTTACAGTTTCGGGAACCGACCTTGTTTCAAATCTAACTATTGCAGCTCCTACTGGTTATGAAATTAGTACAATATCAGGTTCTGGCTTTAATACAAGCATTAGTTTGACAAATACTGCAGGAACTATTGCTATTACCAACGTCTATATTAGATTAAGTAGCATTGCTGTAAATGCTGCATCAGGAAACATTCAATTTTCTGCAACAAATGCTGTTAATAAAACAATTGCAACAGGAACTGCTATCGTAAGTAATCTTTCTGTTGGTGGATCTATCTCAGGCGCTGTGGCTGTTTGTGCAAGTGTAAATAATGCTACGCTTACTTTAATTGGTAATACAGGTTCAGTAATTAAATGGCAAGTTGCTACCGATATAGGTTTTACAAGTGTATCAGATATTAGCAATACAACAAACAGTTTGAGCACCACAAACTTAACTGCGAATAGTTATTATAGGGCAGTAGTTAAAAACGGATTTTGTGCAACTGTTAATAGTGCTTACACATTAATTACGGTGAATCCAGTACCAACTTTGGTATTAGGAACAATCAATAGTGTAACAACAACGGCAACTTCATTTAGTATTCCTTATGTGGTTACTAATGCAGACAAGTTTAGTATAACTACTGGTACAAGTGTATTACCAGGTTTTATGGTCATAAATGATCAGAACTTGTCGGGGAGTCCTTTGTCAATAAATATTCCAGCCTCATTAGCCAATGCGTATCAATTTAATTTTTCTGTAAAGAATTCCAGTACAGGTTGTATTTCAACTAGCTATCCATTTGTTTTAAACGTAATCAAAGCCAATCCAGTAATTACCCTTGCAGATATTACAGAAAGCTATGGTAATCCAAATTTTACCATAGCTGCTGTTTCAAATAGTACTGCGGCTATTAGCTATATTAGCAGTAATCTAGCTGTAGCAACTATTGTTGGAAATCAAGTAACTATTATAGGTGCGGGCACTTCCATTATCACCGCTAGTCAAGTATCCAATGCTAATTTCAATGCAGCATCTACTACGGCTACTATGGTGGTGAATAAGTTGAATGCTACTTTAACGCTTCCTAACTATACAAAAACGGTAGGAGATCCTAATTTTAATATCAATGCAACAAGCAATAGTTCTGGTGCTATTAGTTATTCCATTAGTGATCCAACTGTTGCCACCATTAGTGGAAATACTGCAACAATTATTGGTGCGGGTAGTGCAACAATTACCGCTATACAATTGGCAGATGCAAATTATCTTGGGGCAAGTATCACTTCATTATTAATCGTTGGGGAATTGATACCAAGTGCTTTACAATATCCTACACCCAATATTTTTTATATTGATGCTATCATTAATCCATTAATTCCAACTGTTGTAGGATCACCTACTTTGTATACGGTGAATCCTGCATTACCAGCTGGACTGTCAATAGATCCTATTACTGGTGTCATCAGTGGAACACCTACAGTGTATAGTGCCACAAAAAATTATACGGTCACAGCTTCAATTACCGCGGGAAGTGCAACTGCTATTGTGAGTATTACAGTCAAGAAGCTAAATACGGTTTTGTCGCTCGCTAATATCACCAAAAGTTATGGCGACCCAAATTTCAATATCAATGCAACAAGTAATAGTACTGGTTTAATCAGTTATTCAAGTGGAAATGCAGCCGTATCAACTATTGTAAGTAATACGGTGAGTCTGTTTTCTGCAGGCGTATCAACGATTACTGTAACGCAGTTGGAAGATAATAAGCATATTGCTGCAACAGCTACTGCCATACTTACTGTAAATAAAATTGCTTCAACTTTATCATTATCAGATATTTCAAAAAATTATGGTGATCCATTGTTTAATCTTACTGCTAATTCAAATAGTACTGGAGCCATCAGTTATTCTATTGGAAATCCTGCAGTAGCTACTGTAGCTGGAAATCAAGTAACTATTGTTTCATCAGGTACCACAACCATTACTGTAACTCAAGGAGCTGATCAAAATCATTTTGCCGCTACTATCACGGCAAATTTAAATGTAAATAAAATCGGTGCATCCTTATCTATTGGAAATATTACTAAAACTTATGGGGATCCAAATTTTATCATTTCCGCCACATCAATAAGCACAGGTGCTATAAGTTACGCCTGCAGTAATATATCCATTGCAATTATTAGTACCAATACAGTGTCTATTCAGTCTGCCGGTGTTGTTAGCATAACAGCAACACAATTAGCAGATGCAAACCATCATGCGGCTACAGCTACAGCAACCCTCACGATCAATAAATTAAATACTGTCTTGGTGTTAACTGATATAGTAAAAAATTATGCTGACCCAGATTTTTTAGTCAATGCATCCAGTAATCATGCTGCTATTATTTTTTATACTATTGCCAATAATTCAATTGCCACAAATTCCAACAATCAAGTTAGCATACTTGCAGCGGGGGCTACTACCATTACTGCAACACAAATAGAAGATGCCAATCATACTGCAGGATCTGTTACCGCCATTTTTAGAATCAACAAAATAGCACCTATACTAAGTCTGTCTAATATTACTAAGTTATATGGTGATCCATCCTTTAGTTTAGCCGCAATTACTACAAGCAATGCTGCCATCACTTATACTTGTAGTAGTCCTTCCATTGCAACTATTAGTGGTAACCAAGTGAATATTGTTGCTGCAGGTGTTGTTACCATTACTGTAACACAAATAGCAGATGCCAATCATTTAGCTGCAACAACAACAGCCACATTAACCGTAAATAAAGTTGCGGGTAATTTGATTTTAGCCAGTATCATTAAAAATTTTGGTGATCCTTCATTTGCTATTAATGCAAGTACAAATTGTACTGGTGTAATCAGTTATAGTATTCTCAATACAGCAATTGCAACCATACAAGGAAATAACATTACACTCGTTTCAGCTGGTATAACTACTATCAATGTAAGTCAAGCTGCAGATGAAAATCACGAAGCGGTAACAATTCAGGTTGCACTTCAAGTGAATAAAATTGCAACAACGCTTAGTCTTTCAGATATTACAAAATCCTACGGTGCCCCTGCATTTAAAATTGCCGCTTTAAGTAATAGTATTGGGGCAATCAGTTATACGATGAATAATCCTAGTGTAGCAGCCGTTATTGGTGATTCAGTTTTCATTGTTGGTGCTGGTATTGCTACCATTACAGTAATTCAAGCAGCGAGTACAAATTATTTTGCGGATACCATCACAGCTATCTTGTATGTAAATAAGATCAGCAGTACTTTAAGTTTATCAGACATTACTAAAACAATTGCTGATCTGGATTTTCTTGTGAATGCAACAAGTAATAGTATTGGTGCCATTAGCTATTCATCAAGTATTGCAACCGTTGCAACAATTTCAGGTAATGTAGTTACTATAAAGGGTCTAGGAGTAGCTATTATAAATGTTGTACAAGCAGCAGATGCAAATCATTTAGCAGGCAGCACTACTGCACTTTTAACAGTGCTAGACCGGGCACCCATAGGCTTGAGTTATCCTACACCAAATGTATATCCTATAGCTTCCGGGATTACGCCATTAACACCAAGTGTTACGGGTAATGTAACGGGATACAGTGTT
>JANOYH010000129.1:0-4459 GCA_031428775.1 Bacteroidota bacterium | reverse complement strand
GCCAGATAATTTTTCTCCAGTATCATATTAAAAGGTATGGGTGTATCTAATGATGCGCAGCGTATTACGGGGGCGTCTAGTTGTTCAAAGCAATGCTCGCTAATCCAGGCACTTATTTCGCCGCCAATGCCACCGGTTAAATTGTCTTCATGTAGAATCAAGACTTTTCCCGTTGCGGATACTGTAGCTTTGATTGCTTCGTAATCCAATGGCTGCAAGCTTCTCAGGTCAAGCAGTTGTATCGAAATGTCTGGATGTTGTAATTGATATTCTAATGCCCAATGCACACCTGCACCATAAGTGATGATACTGATATCGGTTCCAGTGTTTACTGTTTTTGCCTTACCAATTGGTATGGTATAATAAGCTTCAGGAACATTTCCTGTTACACTTCTATACAATGCCTTGTGTTCAAAAAATAAAACGGGATTGGGGTCATTGATGGCCGCTATCAGCAATCCTTTGGCGTCTTCCGGTGTGGAAGGATAAACCACTTTTAACCCGGGTACATGCGTAAACCATGCTTCATTACTTTGCGAATGAAATGGACCCGCACCAACACCACCACCTGTTGGCATGCGCACCACCACATCGGCATGCTCGCCCCATCTGTAATGCGTCTTTGCTAAATTATTCACTATCTGATTAAAGCCCACGGTTACAAAATCTGCAAACTGCATTTCCATTACGCTCTTGAATCCTTCCAGGCTTAATCCCATGGCTGCACCCACAATAGCACTTTCACAGATAGGCGTATTTCTTACCCGCGCTTTTCCAAATTTTTCTACAAATCCTTCTGTTACTTTAAAGGCACCGCCATATTCTGCAATGTCCTGACCCATAAGTATTAAATGCTCATTACGCTCCATGCTTTGCAATAATGCTTGCTGTATAGCATCAATCAATCTTTTTTCGGGATCCTCTGAACTTATTACTTGTTCCAGCGTTGCAACATCAGCCTGAAAGGGTGCATACACATCTGCTATTTCTTCTGCCGTATCAGCCACTATTTCTGTTGGTTCATTGGCCAATTGCAGTTCTGATTCAATATGTGCTCTAAAACCATTTCTTATATCAGCCACCTGCATTTCGGTGATCACGCCTGTTTCAATTAGAAAATGTTCATAGTTTTTGATGGGGTCTTTTCTGCCCCATTCTTCCAACAATTCTTTGGGTACATATTTGATGCCACTGGCTTCTTCGTGTCCGCGCATTCTAAAAGTCATGCACTCAATCAAATAAGGTTTCTGGTGGTTGACGCAAAATTCACGCACCCCTTTAATAGTATCATAAACCGCCAACACATCATTGCCATCAATGCGCACGCCTTCCATACCATAGCCCTTTGCACGGTCCACCAATCTAGCACATCGATACTGTTCACTAGTGGGTGTACTCAGTCCGTATCCATTATTTTCTATGATAAAAATCACGGGCAAATCCCAGACTGCGGCCACATTCAAAGCCTCATGAAAATCGCCTTCGCTAGTGCCCCCATCGCCCGTAAAAGCAATAGCCACTTTTCCTTCCTTCTTTAGTTGATAAGCCAGTGCCACACCATCAGCCAGTGCTAACTGGGGACCCAAATGCGAAATCATGCCACAGATCTTGTGTGCTCTGTTGCCAAAATGAAAGGACCTTTCACGTCCCTTGCTATAACCATCCTTATTTCCCTGCCATTGTTTGAAGAGTTTGTGCAAGGGCATTTTTCTGGTAGTAAACACGCCCAAGTTTCTATGCAGTGGAAAGACCCATTCATCCTGTTGCAAAGCCATCATAGCTCCAACAGAAATGGCTTCCTGGCCAATGCCACTAAACCATTTGCTGATCTTACCCTGACGCAATAGCACCAACATTTTTTCCTCAATCATTCGAGGCAAGAGCAATTCCTTGTATAAATCTAATAAAGTATCGTTGCTTAGTTCTTTCCTATTCAAATGCATAACAATCAGGGTTTGATGCAACTAAGTAAATTAGTCACGGCTTCCCAATTTACTTAACAGTTTCAGCATTTCAATATATAACCAAACAATGGTTACTAATAAACCGAAAGCACCATACCACTCCATAAATTTAGGAGCGCCTCTTTCAGCACCTTGCTCAATCATGTCGAAGTCGAGGATCAGGTTTAATGATGCAATAGCAACCACAAACAAGCTGATACCAATGCTCAACCAACTGCTATCGTACATGAAACTTACATTCACACCAAACATGCGCAACACCATGGTAATTAAATAAAAGATACCAATACCTAGTGTAGATGCAATGATCACTGATTTGAATTTCTCTGTGGCCCTGATGACCCTAAAATTATATAGGAGGAACATGGCAAGGGCAACACCGAAGGTTAGACCCACTGCCTGCATCACCAAACCAGGATAAGATTTAGCAAACATTGCATTAAATATAGCAGAGATCCCACCAATGAATAAGCCTTCTAATAACCCATACAAAGGCGCCAGAAAGCCAGCCCAATTGGGTTTGAAAGTAATTCCAATAGCCACAATCAATCCGCCAAAAACACCCACCATCATTAAGACGTTCATGGTATCTTGTTTAGATTGTTCGTAGAGGTTCCAGTTGAAAGCAGCTCCCGCAATCACCATCAACATTAAGAAGCCAAATTTGTTAATCGCTCCGCGTACACTCATCACGCCTTGATTAGCAGCATCTGTTGCGCTGACCTTATCAAACATTTTCTCCGTTAAAGTTGGATTACCAGATTTAAAAATTGCCATAGTTCATTTTTTTTTAGAATAACAAATATACAAATTACAAAAGCTTTTTGTATCAATCAAACATCAATGAAAATATAAAATTTAGTGTTGATTTAGAATCATTATATCACTTGTATTGCTTCAAACCCGGATAATGGTCAACCGTTTCAAACTTGTATTGGGGATTTTGTTTGAGTATTTGAATAAACCGTACAAGCTTTGCACTGTCTTCTGGATGAGAAAACATTCGATCATGTGACAGCAACACCAAATTTTTATAGGTATGTGTATTATTATGCGCAAATGCACTATCCACTTGTGCAGCTAGTTTTTCTGGGGTTTGTAAGGGGCGGGCCGACTTATGACTAAATCCCCATTCCAAATCCCATCCAATAACATTATAACCGGCACTATCTAACAAATGCGCCACTGGTTTCACTAATTTACTAGCAGTAATATCTCCTTGTCGTACCCAAGCACGGTTACCGGGAAGACGTATTATTTTAAATATTGGTTGAATGGAATCTTGGGTTCTTAAAAAATCCATCATCGCCAAATGTGGGTGATGATAGAAATTGGCGTATTTACCTTTTGCATGGTTATAACTGTGGTTGGCTAAAAGGTACTGAGGGTAGCTATTACGGATTTCTGATACAATTTGTTTCCCATCACTTGTTAAATGCTGGTGTAAACCAATCATAAAAAAACTGGCTTTCACAGCTTCTGCCTTACATATATTGATACAATTGGTTGTTCCATGCTGAGGACCATCATCAAAACTTAAATAGATATATAGCTTGCTGGTATCAGCATGAAAAACGGTATCAACAAGTGGAATTTCAACAAGTTTGCCTGCCACAGTATTAGTTTCAATGGAAATATCTTGGTTAGTTTCTGTAGCATCATCTTGCTGTAAGTTGGGCTTGCTATTATCACAAGCAACCATTCCAAAAATAACAAGGGGCAAAAAATGGCGAATGAGATACACCCTTGAAATAAAGTTCATGATATTCAATTAAATGGCGGCAAAGCTAAACAATAAGCAAAGCTTTTGAAAAGTTTACACCGTTGTTTGAACAATAAATGCCAAAAATTCGGTCCATTTAACGCTACATATAGTATCTTAGCGGGCCTATATTTGAAAACGCAATGATCAGAAAAGAAGAAGTACTACAGAACGTAGTGATTAAGTTCGCCGGAGATAGCGGGGACGGAATGCAATTAACAGGACAACAATTCACCAACAATACTGCCATGTTGGGTATAGATCTGGCTACTTTTCCAGACTTTCCAGCAGAAATCAGGGCTCCTATAGGAACCGTTCCAGGAGTAAGTGGATTTCAGCTTCATTTTTCCAGTGAGCGTATTTATACCCCTGGTGATGACTGTGATGTACTGGTTGCCATGAATGCAGCGGCATTAAAAGTGAATTTAAAGAGCATCAAAAAAGGCGGTAAAATCATCGCCAATATTGAAGGTTTTGACGCAAAAAACCTGCGTTTGGCCAACTACCCTGAAGGGGTGAATCCATTGGAAGATGGTTCACTTGACGGTTTCCAATTAACCAAAGTGGATGTAACCAAACTTACACGCGAGTCTTTGAAGGAATTCACCGAATTGGGTGTGAAAGAACGCGACCGTGCCAAAAACATGTTTGTGTTGGGCTTGATTTACTGGATGTATAACCGTAGTCTTGAAACAACCATCGAATTTTTACAAGAGAAATTTGGAAAGAAACC
>JANOYH010000128.1:0-1787 GCA_031428775.1 Bacteroidota bacterium | reverse complement strand
TTCAGCAATGGAGCAGGAAGTTGTTGTGATGAATGCTTTTGATTTGGGTGCGGATGATTATATTACCAAGCCATTTAGTTTAAACGAACTTGTGATAAGGGTAAGACGTCTTTTTAATAAGCCTGTATAATTTTCTATTCATAGTAAGGCAGTATTTTTTCTATTTTTATTAAGCCTGTAATATTTCTTAGTATTGTGACTTAACAAACTCCAACGATGGCCTCTTCTGATTCCAAATATAATAGCCATCAAATTTTCGGTACAATTTTGCTGTTTTTATTCTTATTACCGCTTTGGATGTATTTGCTCTGGTTAGTGATGCCCAAAAGACAATTAGTAGTAGCCATTGTTGATAAAACCGTATTGACAAAACAAGGGCAGGAACATGTGTCTTTGAATTGGATATTGCGACAAGAAAAGTTCAGCAAAACAAACACGGAATTGTATCATCAGGAGGAGGACTACTATGGATTTTTTCCTTTGGCTAATAAAAAATATACATTAAAAGGGTTAGAAAGATTTTCACCACAACAACTAGATCAATTGAGTGAAGATGCTGATCTGGCTTATTTTACTGATGCTTATGGAATTTTTAAAAATGAATGGTATGGAAAAGGAGATGAAAAAGCAAGGTCAGGCATCGTTTATGGTGGCATGAGTGAGCAGGATTTTGAGTTTCTTAGTCTCATGCGTGAAAAACATAAATTAATCATTACAGAATTCAATTGCCTAGCATCGCCAACTTCTCCCGAGGTTAGAACAAAGTTTGAAAATTTATTTGGGATTAAATGGATGGGATGGATTGGACGATATTTTGAATCATTAGATACGCTTAAGAATAAAGAATTACCCCAATGGTTAATCAATAATTATAAAAATCAACATCAGGGTAAATGGCCATTTAGTAAAAGCGGGATTGCATTTGTGCATTCTGACGACAGAATCGTGATCTTAGAAAAAGATAAAGATTTGTTACTTGAGTTTCCTGAAATTCAGACAAATAAAGAAGGCCAAACTGATTATCAATTGCCAAAAAAAATTTCTTACACTTTTTGGTTTGATATCATTGAATCGGATCATAATTTCAATCATGTAATTGGAGAATTTAATATATACGCCAATGATAGAGGAATCAACATTTTAGAACAAAATGGGATTCCAAGTATTTTTCCTGCAATTACAATTCATAAACGAAATGATTATCATTTCTTTTATTTCTCGGCAGACTTTTCAGATAATCCAATTGAAACCAAGACGGCTTATTTAAAAGGGATACCCTATTTTAAAAAGTTTTTGTACAATAATCGTGACCCCATGAATCGGAAATCCTTTTTTTGGGAATTGTATCAACCAATGGTTACTACCATATTAAACGACTATTATCAATTGAAAAAGCAAGAAAAATAGTAGGTTAAATATTGGTTCATTCATTATTGCCTTGAAATTGACAAAAAGAGTATTTAATATTAGTAGCGCTTATTCTTTAATATAGCGCTTCAGTAAACTGTCTGGATACAATTTAAGACTTTGGTTGAACCGTTCGTTCTTGCTCTTAAATTTATTAAAGGACGATATTAATTCACTGGTCTTAACCGAATTTTCTTCTTCCATTAATTCCATTCTTTCATTTATTTTGAAGAGGGTATTGGCATTTAAAAGGTATTTGCCTTGAATAAAATCAATCAAATCTGTTTTGGTTTGCATTAATGGATAGGCATGAATATTTCTAAATGATCTAATGGTATCTAATCCCGTTCCAATCCAACTTACCGTCTCAGGCAATTTTA
>JANOYH010000127.1:0-3123 GCA_031428775.1 Bacteroidota bacterium | reverse complement strand
CAGCCATATTGGCAAGTAATGCTTGAGCCGTACAAATATTTGAAGTGGCTTTTTCTCTTTTGATATGTTGTTCGCGGGTTTGCAATGCCATGCGAAGGGCCCGATTGCCAAGTGCATCAATGCTTACACCAATCAGTCGGCCAGGCATGCCGCGTTTGAATTCGTCTTTGGTAGCAAAGAAGGCTGCGTGCGGACCGCCAAAGCCCAATGGAACACCAAATCTTTGAGCAGTTCCTACTGCGATATCAGCATCCAATTCACCCGGAGGGGTTAAAAGGGTCAGTGCTAATAAATCAGTAGCCATAATTGTATGGGCTCCAGCAGCGTGTATGCATGCATGAAAACTACGGTAATCTTCAATGGCTCCAAGGTTATTGGGGTATTGAACAATAGAACCACAATAGGTTTCATCAATAGTGGCGGTTTTGAAATCGCCCATCACTATTACAATGCCAATAGGCTCAGCTCTAGTAATTAAAACGTCGATTGTTTGTGGGAACAAGTGTTGGTCCACAAAAAAATTCGGTTTAGTAATATGGTCGGTCTTGTTTACTTGATTAAACACCATGGCCATTGCTTCGGCAGCAGCTGTGGCTTCATCTAATAAAGAGGCGTTTGAAATGGGTAGTCCAGTAAGGTCGGCTACCATAGTTTGATAATTTAGTAGGCTCTCCAATCTTCCTTGAGAAATTTCGGCTTGATAAGGTGTGTATTGGGTATACCATCCTGGATTTTCAAAAACATTGCGAAGGATGACACTAGGCGTAATTGTACCATAATATCCTTGACCTATATATGTTTTGAACAATTTATTTTTAGCGGCAACTTTTTTTAGTTCGGTCAGGTATTCAAACTCACTAATGGCCGCAGGAATCTCCAGGTTTTCTTTGATACGAATAGAACCAGGAATGGTTTTAGAAATCAGGGTCTCCAAAGAATCCATACCAATCGTTTCCAACATGGCAGCGGTTTCTTTTTCATTAGGGCCAATATGCCTACCATGGAATTCGTTTGATTGTTGATTGAATAAGCTCATATAGTGTTTCTTTATATTTCTGATTTTAAAGGCGCAAAGTTAAGTGTATACAATGGCATTTTAAAGAGCAATCCTTTGCTGGGGAAAGGATGTGCATGGACTGTTAAAAACTAACAATAAGCGCTAAAATTTTAAGTTTCTGTTTGTTTTTTCAAGAGCGGATATGCTGCAATTGATGTCTTTCAAAGTTAAGCACATAACTTGCAACCATAAAATATAAAGGAATGGTACCTGATGTTAATTTGGAAGACTGGGAAAAAAGGAGTGAGGAGCACCAAAAAAAATACAAATACTATTTAGAGAAGACGGATAAAAAAAAGATTTTAAAGTTACTTCCTGAATTACACGATGCAGCTTTTGAAAAAATCGATTGTTTGCAATGTGCTAATTGCTGTAAGAATTACTCGCCTAGATTTAAAATGCCCGATATAAAGAGGATCAGCAAGTATTTGCGTATCAAAGAAACTGAATTGATTGATAAATATTTGGTGATGGACAAAGAAGGAGATTATGTAACCAAAACATCGCCATGTACTTTTCTTGGATCAGATAATTTCTGTACAGTTTATGATGCAAGGCCAACCGACTGTCATCGTTTTCCCTATACGGATGAAGACGTTTTATTTAAAAAGCCGTTGATAACGTTAAAAAATTCCAGTTTTTGTCCAGCTGTATTTTTTGTACTAGAAGGATTATTAGCGAACAATAAATAGTTAGTATTCCATTTTTTTAAGTGCAGGTGCTTTGAACCAAGTAGTAACCACAACCAAAATGGTCATGCAACCACCAAAGACAACACTGGGTACCACACCCATCAATTTTGCTGCAACGCCGCTTTCAAATTGGCCTAATTCATTACTGCTATTGATGAACATACTATTCACACTCATAACACGCCCACGCATATTGTCGGGTGTTTTTAGTTGAAGTATGGTTCCTCTGATAACCACACTGATGCCATCTAAAATGCCACTCAATAAAAGGGCTATGAATGAAAGCCAAAAAGATTTTGAAAGGGCAAAGACTAATATGCATAGACCAAACCCTCCCACTGCAAAAAATAGTTTTCTACCTTGTTGTTTGTGTAATGGAAAAATGCCTATCAATACTATGATCAAAATGGATCCTATATCTGAAGCTGCATTTAACCAGCCAAATCCAACTGGACCAACTTTTAAAATGTCTTTTGCGAATACTGGAATCATGGCAACAGCGCCACCAAAGAGAACAGCAAATAGGTCTAATGAAAGGGCGCCCAATACTTCTTTAGTTTGAAATACAAATCGAAGACCCTCTTTTACACTTTCCATAGTTTTCAGTTCACCTGCTAATTTGAGTGGAGGCTTTGGTTTGATGCGCCACATGAAACTTAGACCCAAAACAACAAGTCCAACAATAATACCAAGCGAATTGGTATTGCCAAATCCCGCAATGAAAAAACCTACAGCAGCATGTCCAATTACTGAAGCACTTAACCAAGTGCCTTGATTCCAAGTAGTGGCATTTTGTAAAAGTTCTTTGGGTACAATGGAAGCAACCATGGTTCCAAAACTAGGACCAGTAAATGATCTGAAAATACCTGTAAAAAAAATGATGATATAAATACTGTAAGTAATCCAATGATTACTCATCATAGAAGCAGAGATTTTAGTGGATAAAAGCAAAAGTAGTATTGCACAAAGGAGGTATAGGGTAACGCCTTTAAGTAGTAGTTTTCTTTTTTCGCTGATGTCAATAATATGTCCGGCATAAAGCGATAAAGAAACTGCTGGGATCACTTCCGACAAACCAATAAGGCCAATAGCAAAGGGTTCATTGGTTAGTTCATAAACCCACCAACCCACTAGGGTGCCCATCATTCTTAGTCCCATGATAAATAGAAATCGTCCAAACATCAGGTTCCTGTATTCCGGTATACGCATAGCCGCAAGTGGGTCGTTTGTTATTTGAACGGTTTGAGTCATTATTTGCGGAAGCGTTTAAGTTTATTAGGAAGCTATTTTTGGGAACAAAATAATCTATTAAATAGTTTTTAATTAGGGTAGGCTAAAATAGTGCTGACCAGAATCGAAGTCTTTTTCAAGAGC
>JANOYH010000126.1:0-4399 GCA_031428775.1 Bacteroidota bacterium | reverse complement strand
GTTTCACACAGGTATCCAATAATATAATTTGAAATCCATCTTGTTTAAAGGGCATGTAGTGGTAATCGAGCGACCTACAATCTAATTGAATTACCGAATCTTTTTTTCCGAACATACTAGCAAACATATCCATGATGCCACATTTCAAACCCACAAATTCATTCTCTGCTTTCTGTGATAATTGAACCATTCGTAATTTAGAAATGCCCAGCCCAAACAATTCATTCAGGGCAAAAATGGTGGCGCATTCCACTGCTGCGGACGACGACAAACCCGCTCCTAACGGTACATCCCCAGAAATAACTGCATTAAATCCGCTTATCGGATAACCCTCTTTTTTTAATTGATCAGCAATACCCAACAAATAATTAGGCCATTGTTTATCGGATGGAATCAGCTGTGAAAGATTCATAGAAATACTTTCGCCTAAATCACCCGCTGTTAAATGAATTTCTTGATCTGATCTTTTTCCAATAGCAATGTAAATGGCTTTGTTGATGGCAGCGGGTAAAACAAATCCAAGATTGTAGTCGGTATGTTCTCCTATTAAATTAATGCGTCCGGGCGACTTAACCATCAAATCCAATGTGCCATATTTTTCAGTATATACACTTTGTATGGTATCAATACATTGACTGACTTTATCGTACATGGCAGCAATTTTAATCGTTTTTAAAAAATTGAGCCGAGGCAGGCCTCAGCTCAATTTCTGAATCTGCTAATCTTACTACTCACTCAAAATATTTTGTAAAACAGCAGTTACAAATCTAAACTAGAATTTGCATTAATTGTACATTTCACACTTATTTTTTCTTTTTTCGTAAAAATCGAGTAAAAAATAAGCAATATTCAAAACACTTGGCTAAATTGTTACCCTAGGTACTTAGTGTACTAAGACCAGAAAATTGCTATGTCTAAATATCACAAACAAACTAGGGTTTTAGTTGCGGTTGACTGTATTATTTTCGGATTCGACGGAACGGAATTGAAATTATTATTGGTTCAAAGAGGATTAGAGCCTGAAAAAGGCAAATGGAGTCTGATTGGTAGCTTTATAAGAGACCAAGAAGATTTTGCAAGTGGCGCCAGTAGAATATTAAAAGAATTGACCGGACTTGAAGGTGTTTACTTAGAACAGCTACATGCATTCGGAAAGCCAGACCGCGATCCTATTGAAAGAACTATTTCGGTAGCTTATTTTGCACTCATCGATATACACCAATACGAGCGACAGTTAAATGATGAATTCCATGCCGAGTGGTTTCCTATTAAAAAAGCTCCCAGATTGATTTTCGACCATGAAGAGATGGTTGCAATGGCAAAAAAACAATTGCGCTACAAAGCAGCTTTCCACCCCATTTTATTTGAACTATTACCTGAAAAATTCACCTTACCACAATTACAAAATCTATATGAGGGTATTTTTGATACGGTCTTTGATAAAAGAAATTTTAGTAGAAAAATCCAATCAACAAAACTATTGATAAAACAAAGAGACAAAGACAAAGAGAATTCAAAAAAAGGAGCCTATTTCTATAAACTGGATAAAAGAAGGTATGCAGCCAATTTCCACGCTTTTTTGAATTTCATCCCAAATCCTGACAACATAAAATAAATAAAAACACAAAATATTTTCTTATTTGAATTAATAAGTGTTAATTTGACACGAATAATAAAAACGATTGTTCATGCCCGAGAAAAAATATGCCATTGGGGTTGACTTTGGTTCTGACTCAGTTAGATCCATTCTGGTTGACTGTTCAAATGGTGAAGAATTGGTTGCTTCCGTTTTTCCTTATCCGAGATGGAAGGCAGGCAAATATTGTAACCCGGCACAAAATCAATTCAGACAGCATCCCCTAGATTATATTGAAGGACTAGAATTCACCATCAAAGAATGTGTACAGAAAGCAGGTGCAACAGTAGCTGCAGCTATTTGTGGCATTGGTGTTGATACCACAGGATCCACGCCAGTAGCGGTTGACAAGACCGGCACCCCACTTGCTTTAACGGAAGCTTTTGCAGAAAATCCAAACGCCATGTTTGTATTATGGAAAGACCATACTTCCGTTAAAGAAGCAGCAGCAATTAACCAACACGCCACAAAATTTCCCATCAACTACCTACAATATGTTGGTGGCATCTATTCTTCTGAATGGTTCTGGGCAAAATTCTTACACATACTTAGGGTTGACCCCGCAGTGAAAGCCGCCTGCTATTCTTGGGTAGAACACTGCGATTGGATTCCTTTTTTATTAACTGGACAAACCGATATTACCGAATTGAAAAGAGGCGTATGCTCAGCTGGTCACAAAGGTCTATGGTCGGCCGAATATGACGGCTACCCTCCCAATGATTTTTTTACAACACTTGATCCATTATTAGATGGCTATGCTGCCACTTTGGGTAAAAAAACTTATACATCCGACCAATCAGCTGGTACCCTTTCTGCTGAATGGGCTACTAAACTAGGTTTACCCTCTAACACCATCATTGCCGTTGGCGCATTTGATGCACATATGGGTGCAGTAGGCGGACAAATTGAACCCTACCACCTGAGTAAAGTAATGGGTACTTCAACCTGCGATATGTTGGTTGCACCACAAGTAGATATGCAACAGATTTTGGTAAAAGGAATATGCGGACAAGTCATTGGATCCGTAATTCCTGGAATGGTGGGATTAGAAGCTGGTCAATCTGCCTTCGGCGATAGCTACGCTTGGCTAAAAAAAGTATTACTCTGGCCTACCATTAATTTGCTTCAAAACAGCGCATTAATTGATGCTACACTTGCGCAACAATTGACCGATGAACTAGCTGATAAAATGATTCCTGAATTGAGTAAAGCCGCTGCAACATTGCCTTTACAACTATCAGACCCCATTGCATTAGACTGGTTGAATGGAAGAAGAACACCGGATGCCAACCAATTATTAAAATCTAGCATCAATGGACTAACCCTTTCAACTGACGCACCCGCAATTTTTAAAGCAATTGTTGAAGCAACCTGTTTTGGTGCAAAAGCAATTGTTGACAGATTTGTTAGAGAAGGAGTGCAAATCAAAGGTCTCATCGGACTTGGTGGCGTTGCCAAAAGATCTCCGTATATTATGCAAGTAATGAGTGACGTAATGCAGATGCCCATCAGAATTCATAAAAGTGAACAGACTTGCGCCCTTGGTGCTGCCATGTTTGCAGCTACTGCGGCAAAAGTATTTGATCGCGTAGAAGATGCCATGGAATCAATGGGACCAGGTTTTGATACTACTTACTATCCCGACCAATCAAAAAGCGATTACTATGCTAATAGAATGGAAACCTATTCCAAACTGGGTGCATTTACTGAATCTTTATTGACCTAATTATGAATTACGAAGAAATTAAACAAGCGGCTTATGAAGCTAATATGCAATTGCCGGCACTGGGACTTGTTCTCTTTACTTTTGGCAATGTAAGTGTAGCTGATCGCGAAAAAAATGTGTTCGCCATCAAACCTAGTGGCGTTCCTTATGCTGAACTCACAGCAAACAAAATGGTGGTGCTTGATTTTGAAAATAATATTATTGAAGGTGATCTTAGACCATCTTCTGATACCAAGACACATGCATTATTATACAAAGAATGGGATAAAATTGGCAGCATCGTACACACGCATAGCACTTATGCTACTGCTTGGGCTCAAGCACAAAGGGCTATTCCAATTTTTGGTACTACACACGCCGACCACCTTACCACGGATATTCCATGCGCGCCACCAATGGAAGATGCAAAAATTAAGGGTGATTACGAACACGAAACAGGATGGCAGATCATAGAACATTTTCAAGAACTGAAACTCAACTATCAAGAAGTTGAAATGGTATTAGTGGGTAATCATGCACCTTTTACTTGGGGTAAGAATGCACATAAAGCAGTGTACAATGCCGCTGTATTAGAAGAAGTGGCAAGAATGGCTTTTCTTACTGAACAGATCAATCCAAAAGCTCCACGTTTAAAAGACACCTTAATAAAAAAGCATTTTGAAAGAAAGCATGGAGCGGATGCATATTATGGCCAATAACGAAAGATGAAATAAATAAAACAAGTCACTAACAAACAATTAAACAATCATATCATGATCGATTTAAAAAAGCTGGAAGTATGGTTCATTACAGGAAGCCAGCACTTATATGGTGAAGAAACCTTACAACAAGTAGCAGAACATTCTACTACAATTGCAAACTATTTAAACCAGTCAGAAGAGATTCCGGTTTCCGTAGTTTTTAAACCAGTTGTAAAAACGGCAGAAGAAATATTTGCAGTAATGCAAGCAGCCAATAATGAAGTGAATTGTATAGGCATAATTACTTGGATGCACACTTTCTCTCCATCAAAAATGTGGATAAAAGGTCTAACTTCT
>JANOYH010000125.1:0-5334 GCA_031428775.1 Bacteroidota bacterium | reverse complement strand
TTGAGCAAAACCAGCCGTTGTAGCCAATAATGCCAAAGAAAATAAATACTTTCTCATAAGTAGTTTTAGGTTAAATAATTAAATAAAGATAGGTTCCTGAAAATAGTAACAAATAAAAAACACGAACTGTTCTACGAATGGTGAAAATGCCAAAAAATATCGGTGAAAAGGATGATTGGTACTACAATTCGGGGATTTTGGTAAAAAATGAGGAAGGATGAAAAAAAAATTAAAAAGAAACAAGCATTCTTGTTTTCTGTTTCAATAAAATAACTAATTTGTAAGCCCAAAGAAAAAAGTGGGTGTTTTGTTTTTTTCAAAACATTTTTATGTAGCATTGCGAAACAATTTTTAAATCAACTGTAATTTTTAAAAACCAAAAATCAATTGAATCATGGCTGACATCAAACCAACTGCACCAGCAGCTGCTAAAACCGCAACACCTGCTCAACCTAAAAAGAGCGGCAACATGGTTGCAACTATCGCTCCTATTGCTTGTATCATTCTAGGGTATGTTATTTGGCGTTTCGTAATCGGAACTGACAGTAATTTCACTACGCCTGATCCAAGTGGTGGTTTTTGGCCTAATCATAAAGGACCAAAAGGTGCTATACCAAAAATGTATGAAGGTGGTATCATCGTTCCAATCTTAATTGGTTGCTTATTAATTGTAACTTCTTTTGTAATTGAAAGATTGTTGACCATTACCAAAGCAAACGGAACGGGCAATATTGCTGAGTTTGTACGTTCTGTACAATTTCACCTTGCAAACAAAGAAATAGACAAAGCCCTTGTTGCTTGCGACAAGCAAAAAGGATCTGTTGGAAACGTGATGAAAGCAGGTTTGAAAAAATACAAAGAAATGATTACCAATACGGAGCTTGCAACAGAGCAAAAAGTATTGAATATTCAAAAAGAAGTAGAAGAAGCTACTGCTTTGGAATTGCCTATGTTGGAAAAGAACTTGGTATTCTTATCTACAATTGCATCGGTAGCAACCCTTTTAGGATTGTTAGGTACAGTAATGGGTATGATTCGTTCATTCTCAAAATTAGGAGATGAAGGTGGTGGAGAAGCCGCACGTGAATTGTCTCAAGGTATCTCTGAAGCCTTGTATAATACCGCATTGGGTATTGGCACATCGGCTGTAGCGATTATCATGTATAACGTATTCACTACACGTATTGATGGAATTACTTATGGTATTGATGAATCTGGTTTTACTTTAACGCAAAGCTTTGCTGCTAACTATAAATAATCGTTGATTATTTGTGGAATGCAACAAGTTTTGAATCTAATAAGTGAAAACAATAAATTAAATAACAATGGGTAGAGCCAAATTACCACGGAAGAGTACCAACATCGATATGACGGCGATGTGCGATGTGGCGTTCCTTTTGTTGTCTTTCTTTATCTTGACAACAAAGTTTAAGCCTTCAGAAGCAATTGCGGTAACAACACCTAGTTCTGTTGCAGCAAAAGTGGCTGAATCTAAAGACATTGTGTTGATTATCATCGACAAGGATGGCAAGGTATTTCTATCTATGGATGATGAGTCTAAAAAGGAAGTCATCGCAAATACACTGAATACCACCAAGAACTTAAATTTGGACGTTCAAAAGTTCAAGAAAGCTTTGTTCTTTGGGGCACCATTCAGTGGGCTGTCTGCTTTTCTTGCTATTCCAGAAGAAGGTCGTAAGGGTAATATTTTACCCGGTATTCCTTGTAAGGATTCTGCGAACAATGAAATTACCACTTGGATGTCGCTTGTTTTGAATGCCTATTCAGGACAAAAAGCGAATATTCAGTTGAAGGGCGATAACGCAGCAAAATATCCAGCATTTAAAAATGTCATTGACGCTTTTAAGAAGAACGATATTTTGAAATTTCAAATGATCACCAATCCTGAAAGCATACCTACTGGATCTGAACTTTGGAAAAATGCAATGAAGGGTGAGAAAAGGGCAGAATAAGGTTTAGGAGTAAACAAGATTATTAAAAAATAAATTCTTCCGACATGGCAGAAATGGATACTTCAGGTGGCGGTGGCCATAAAAAAGGGCCCGGGGTCAAGAAGAGTAAGAAGTTATCAACCCGTGTAGATCTTACCCCAATGGTGGATCTGGGTTTTTTGCTGATTACTTTCTTCATCTTCACCACCACCATGAGTCAGCCTACGGCAATGAAACTCTACTTACCCAAAGATGCGGATAAGCCAGAGGATCAGAACAAGGCCAAAGAATCGGGTGTTATTACCATCCTTTTAGGAAAAGACGACAACGTTTTTTACTATGAGGGACAGTTAGATAATAGTGCGTCAAACTTTAAGTCAACTACATTCAAAGAAATCAGAAATGTACTGTTAGACAAGAAAGCTCGAACTCCTGAAAAGGATTTAGTGGTGGTATTAAAGCCATCTGTAGAGTGTACTTATAAGAACGTAGTAGATATCTTAGATGAGATGTCGATTAATGTATTGAAGCGCTATGCTTTAGTAGACATTTCAGACGTTGAAGGGCAACTGGTAAAAGCATCTGAAGCAGCAGCACCTGCAAAGTAAACAAGTGGATATTACAAATTAAGACACTGAAAAATGGATGTAAACAAAATTTTAACCGCCGACATCCTCGACATTATCTTCGAGGGTAGAAACAAGGAATACGGTGCATACGAGTTGCGAAAAACCTACAATAAGCGTGTTGTATATGCTTTGATAGGAACAGTAGCAGTATGTCTGTTGTTGATAGTTGGTTCAGTGGTAGCAAATTCTACTAGCAAAAAGAAAGTGGAAATAGTTGCTCAGGATGTAAATCTGGAAGCGATGAAAGCGGAAGAGAAAAAACCGGAACCACCACCACCACCACCACCGCCAAAACAAGAACCACCAAAAGTGGAGATCACCAAATTCACTCCTCCAAAAATTGTGAAGGATGAAGAAGTGAAAGAAAAAGACGAAATCAAAGAAGTAGAAAAACTGGAAGACACCAAGATTGGTACAGTAAACCAGGAAGGAACCAAAGACGAAGGTATTGTGGCTCCTCCTGTTGAAACGGGTACTGGTAAAGTGGAAGCACCTAAGCAAGAAGAAGACTACGATAAAGTATTTACCGTGGTACAAATTCCTGCCGAGTTTCCTGGTGGATTGCTTGCTTGGACTAAATACTTAGAGCGTAACCTGAACAGGGATTTGCCTGTAAATAATGGTGCACCTCCGGGAAAATACACAGTGGTTGTATCTTTTATTGTGGACAAGAATGGAGGTATTTCTGAAGTATCGGCCGAGAATGATCCTGGTTATGGTACCAAAGAAGAAGCTGTTCGTGTAATCAAAAAAGGACCATCATGGAAGGCTGCAGTTCAAAACGGTAGAAACGTAATCTATCGCCACAAACAAAGCATCACTTTCCAAGTATCTGAAGAGTAATCTTTTTGATGATAATTTAGTTAGCCCGTCACGAATTCTCGTGACGGGCTTTTTTATAAAAATTATCAAATATTTCTATGGAATTTTTTGCATCTGTACATCACAGATAAAAATAACTACCATGGAAAATGTGCAAATTTTACAAGCAGAATTATTGGACCTTCTCTTTGAAGGCCGTAACAAAAATTATGGCGCTTATGAATTGCGTAAGTACTATAATAAACGAATGGGCTATGCACTAATAGGCACAACAGTGGTATGCCTGTTATTTATTGTTGTTAGCTTATTTGCAAATGCCAACAGTAACAAACAAAGCAATATTGTAATTAGTGAAATCAGTTTAAGTGATTTCAAAGAACAAGAAAAACCTAAAGAAATAATTCCTCCAAAGCCCAAAGAAAGGGTTGTTGCTACAGAAGTCTACAATGCGCCTTTAATTGTACCGGACAATCAAGTGCCACCAGAAGAAGAGATGATGCCAGTAGAAGCACTAGAAAACGTAAACATAGGCAACAAGCATGTAGAAGGTGTTGCCCCAGATGGCGTGATTGAGCCTCCAACAGAATCTGGAATTGGAACGCAACCAATTCAAGCGAAAGAGTTGGACTATGAAACTGAATTCAAAGTAGTACAAATTCAAGCAAAGTTTCCAGATGGTATGGCTGGTTGGAGTCGTTTTTTGGAAAAGAATTTAAATAGTGATTTACCTGTTACCAATGGGGCGCCTCCTGGAGTCTATACAGTGATTGTTTCTTTTGTGGTTAACAAAGAAGGCGTAATTAGTGATGTGCTAGTGGAAAAGGATCCAGGCTATGGAACAGCAAATGAAGCAATGCGCGCTATAAAAAAAGGACCAAATTGGATTCCGGCAGAACAGAATGGAAGAAAAGTGATCTACCGACAAAAACAATCCATCAGTTTCAGGGTTTCGGAGGAATAAATGCTTTGAATGGCTATTTTTGTTTAAATAAAAAGCATGTCTTCAAAGTTGATGGGTTGGAATGATACCATTGTTGCACTGGCCACTGCTCCTGGAATAGGTGCTATTGGGGTAATTCGTGTGAGTGGCAAGGATACCATTGCAGTAATCAATAGCATGTTCCCTTCCAAAGACCTATCAGCACAAGCATCGCATACTTTGCATGTGGGCTATTTGAAACAGGATGATGTATTATTGGACGAAGTAGTGATATCGCTTTACAAAGGCCCTAAGTCATATACTGGTGAAGACACTATTGAAATTAGTTGCCATGGTTCACCTTTTATCATTGAAAAAATTATACAAGCCATCAATGCCCATGGTATTCGTATGGCCAAAGCAGGAGAGTTTACGCAGCGCGCTTTTTTGAATGGGAAGCTAGACTTAGCTCAGGCCGAATCGGTAGCCGATTTGATTGCAAGTAATACCGAAGCCAGTAGAAAAACGGCATTGAATAATATGCGTGGTGGATTCTCTTCTGCACTGCATCAACTGCGTGAAGAGCTGATTAAGTTTTCTGCGTTGATTGAATTGGAATTGGATTTTTCGCAAGAAGACGTGGCGTTTGCTGATCGAGATCAATTAGTAAGACTGATTTCTTTGTTGAGTAAAACCACGCAACAATTATTGCAATCTTTTCAGTTGGGCAATGTTATAAAGAATGGCGTACAAGTGGCCATTATTGGCAAGCCCAATGCGGGCAAGTCAACACTGTTAAATACTTTGTTGAACGAGAATAGGGCCATTGTAAGCGAAATGGCGGGCACTACCAGAGATACTATTGAAGAAGTATTGAATATTGAAGGTGTATTATTCAGACTGATAGATACTGCTGGAATTAGAGAGCATAGCGAGTGATGCCGAAGGCCAAGGCTGCGCACCCCTCTCTGGCGGCGAGCGCCCGTATCCAGATCAGGGTACTTCACGCCAT